>NZ_CAXBOC010000594.1:0-3099 GCF_963976465.1 uncultured Cyclobacterium sp.
TACCTCTTTTTAAATTGGCAGACAGGCTTTCCAAAGATTCAGGGATTCCGATAACCCATGAAACTCACCGAGGAAAGTGTTTGTATGCCGCCCCAGTGGCCAAACGCTATTTTGAAAGCCTTCCGGATTTACGCATTTGCTTGGATATCTCCCATTGGTGCAATGTCCATGAGTCGTTGCTTGAAGATCAGGATGAAATTGTTAACCTGGCCATTTCGAGGGCAGATCATATTCATAGCAGAGTAGGGCATGCAGAAGGACCACAGGTAAATGATCCCCGTGCCCCGGAATGGGAAACAGCACTAAAGGCTCACTTGACTTGGTGGGGAAAAGTAATTCACCTGCACCAAGAAAGTGACAGGGACTTGACTATCTGTACCGAATTCGGTCCGTTTCCTTATATGCCTACCTTTCCTTTCTCAGAAAAACCCTTGGCGAACCAATGGGAAATCAACGTTTATATGATGGAACTGTTAAAAGAACGATTTCATATTTAGGCAGCTGGTTTATGGGTTGGAAGATAAATTCTCTGTCTACACTTAAAATAGGCAATGGATTAAGCACCAAAAATTACCCTGTCTGACAGCTATTATTCTTTGTAATTCGCAGTTTTGGGTGTAATTTCAAGGCTGGTTAATTTAGGGTAAATCTTATTGAAAAAAAATTCGGTAAAACATCGAGTACAAAAAGAGAAGTTTGCTGCAATTCACCAATTACGAAGACCTATGTAATACGTCTAAGATGATGTCGACCATAGGAATAGCCTTGCCTGGTATAAATAAATTTAAAATCCGTTATTAATTCGCTTATTAAAGAAATGAAACATACGAAGACTGTTGCTATTTATTTTTTTCAACGATCGAAAATTAAAGGTTTTTTCGGTATACTTTCCCTATTACTAATGATGATTTCGGCTTGTGGTGAAGCTGAAAAAGAGGAGCTGATAACTTCAGTGAATTTTGACGAACAAAGCTTCGCTCCATTTGTGGAGCCTGCATTTCCTTATATTTCCACCTCTTTTGATGGGAGGAATTTAGGAGAGGGTTTTCCCGAAGACAATATATCCGGTCGTGTATTGGCCATAAAACTTGGGAATGATGCCTATGCATGTTTTGATACAGATATGCTGCGTTGGTCTGTAGCCTGGACAGGAGAATTTATGCCCATGGTAACCATGGCACAAGTTTCCTATGCAGAGTTTCACAACAAAGGCAACCAAATACCAACAATAGGAGGAGATCCCAAACTTGCCACAGGAGCTTATCCAGGTTGGGCAATAGGGCAAGCAACTGTCAAAGATCCCAGAAACCCATCTCCTCATCCCGACAGTCCCAAATGGGGAGCTATACCTGCGGAAATTGGTAGATATGAAGGAGTTTATCCTATGGATGACAAAGTTATTCTTTCTTATACAGTAGGTGGGACACTCGTTTATGAATTACCCGGTAGTAAGCTCCATGAGGGATTACCGGTTTTTAGTAGGAGATTTGCCATGGCCCCATCTGAGGAGAAAACCTTTTTAATGGCGGCTGAAATAACAGATATCAGCAAGGTAGAGCAGGAGGGAGACCAGGTAATGGTTTACCATGGTAACAAGGTGACAGCCATGGGATTGGTAAAAGGAAGTGAAGGGGTAAGCCTTTCTGTAGTAGAAAACAAGTATTTGGTGGCAGAAGTTGCTGCACATTCTTCCACAGTAGATTTTGAATTGATGCTTTGGAATGGGGAAGCGACTGAAAAGGATAAATTCGAGGGAGCTTTGAGCCAAGAATTGACAGCAATTCCCGATTTTGAAAATGGTAATAATGCTTACTGGACGGAAGAGGTGTTGACTCAAGGGCAAATTTCTCCTGATACTGCAGCCTTTGTAACAGATCGATTGACCTTGCCTGTTCCTAACCCTTGGAATAGAAATGTAAGAATGGTTGACATAAGTTTCCTTGGCGATTCTGAGGCTGCCATGGTTACTTTTGAAGGTGATGTGTGGAAGGTGACAGGGATCAATGAGTCATTGGACCGTCTTGTATGGACCAGGGTTGCTTCCGGTTTGTACGAACCGCAAAGTATTGAAGTAGTCAATGGAGAAATCTATGTATATGGAAAAGATGGAATCACCAGACTACATGATTTGAATGAAGATGGAGTAGCAGATTTTTACGAAAACTTTTCCAATGTGATGGCCCAGTCTATAGAAACACGTGAGTGGGCAAGTGACATGGTAGCTGATCCGAAAGGTGGTTTCTATGTGGCCAAATTTGGGGCCTTGGATATGGGGCCGGAGGCATCTTCTCCAAAAGCCTTAATGGGATTTAGGTCGGCATCTAATGATGATGGTTCAATACATAAAATTTCCGCTGATGGCAGGAGCAAAGCGCAGTTTGCTACTGGGTTTAGGGGCCCTTACCTGGGTATACATCCTGAAAAAGGTTGGTTGACAGGTTCTGATCAGCAAGGTCATTATATGCCATCCACACCTGTAATGTTGATTCGGAAAGGAGATTATTTTGGAGTTCCTGCCACTGCACATAGAGATCCTATTCCAGAAACCACCCCTCCAATTACTTGGATTCCTCACACTGACGATCGATCAGGTATGGGGCAAATATGGGTAACTTCTGACAAGATGGGGCCTTTAAATAATCAGATGCTGCATTTATCCTATGGCCGTCCAGGACTATTTGTTGTGAAGGTAGACAGCGGATCTAATACCGTTCAAGGCGGGGCTTCTGTCATTCCGGGCAATTACCCGGCTCCTTCCATGAAGGGAGATGTAAACCCAGGCGATGGAATGGTTTATTTTGCTGGCTTTTCATTATGGGGTCATAATTCCGAAGACTTAAGTGCCTTACTTAGGTTAAGGTACACCGGGCAAGAGAGTTTGTTGCCTGAGGATTATAAGGTGAGGGATGGTGGAATCCTATTGAGGTTTGGTCAGGCATTAGAAGAGGAAACCGCAACAGACTTGGCCAATTATCAGGTTAAAAGATGGAATTATATGCGAACGGAAAAATACGGTTCCGGACATTACCAATTGGACGGCTCAGTAGGGGAGGAGCATCTTCCTGTTTTGGCAGCCCAGTTGTCGGAGGACAAAAAAGC
>NZ_CAXBOC010000595.1:0-3069 GCF_963976465.1 uncultured Cyclobacterium sp.
TTGGTACCTTGATGAAGCAACAGAAATAAATCTTGGCTTTAATTTTACTACCGAAGATAGGCTGGGAGGCAATATGGATTATATCGAAGGCAAAACAGCCTCCGGTTATTTTGAATCCAATGAAACGGATCGCCTGTCTACCCAGTTTGATGCAACCCATCGTTTTTCTGATCATTCTCGCATTCAGGTAAAAAACAGTATCAGTTTTTTTGACAGGTCTATAGCGATACCGGATTATATTTTCAGCGGAAAGCAAGTTTCCTCTTTCTCGGAAATAAACTATGTCACTTTTGGTAAAAGGATGGAGTGGATTGTAGGGGGGAATCTTTGGACTGAAAAATTTGATCAAAGGCAGGGGGATCCCGACAATGACCTGGGGTTTTCCAATACCACTACCGGAACTTTTGTCCAAAACACCTGGAATATGGCTAGGCAATGGACCTTAGAAACAGGCTTGCGGGGGGATTATCAAAGTCGATATGGAGCATATCTGCTTCCTCGTTTTTCTTTATTGTATGAGCCCAATGAGCGAATTACCTTTAGGACGGGGGGAGGCCTTGGTTACAAAACACCCACCCAGTTTACCGAAGACACAGAAAGGCTGCACTTCCGAAATATTCTACCCATAGATTTTTCAGCAACCAGTGCAGAACGTTCTACAGGGGTTAATTTGGATGTCAATTACAAATGGCCGGTGACAGATGATCTAAGCCTAAGTACAAATGCACTTTTGTTTTACACACAGATCGAAGATCCGATGTTATTGCAGTCAAACGGAAATGGCATGTATGCCTTCACCCAGCCAAGTGGTTATATCAATACGCAGGGTGTGGAAGCCAATATGAAATGGACTTACCATGATTTTAAACTGTTCGTAGGGTATACCTATGCCGATGTAAAGGAACATTATGGCAAGGAAGCAACCGAATACCCTTTGGTGGCCAAACACCGACTGAACAATGTATTGATGTATGAGAAACATGGAGATTTCTGGATCGGTCTGGAAGCGTATTATTTCAGTCCCCAAAAGCTTTCTGATGGCAGTACGGGGGAGTCTTATTGGATCATGGGTATCATGTCCGAAAAGAAAATCGGAAAGTATTTTTCCCTTTTCTTGAATTTTGAAAACATGTTGGATACCCGTCAGACCAGGTTTGATACCATTTACACCGGCAATATTAACGACCCTCAATTCAGGGATATTTATGCCCCAGTGGATGGTTTTGTGGCCAATGGAGGCTTTAAGCTTAGTTTGTAATTGTGTGTTTTTATTCAAAGTAGGCTTGTCACAAACATTTGACAAGCCTACTTTATTTGTTGGGCAGCTATGTTTATTTATTCGCCCAATCCACTCTATACCCTCTTGAAACCTTCTCTAATTAACAATTAACAATTCAAAAATTAACCATTACCGTCCCCCTTTGCCTTCGACAAGCTCAGGCACCGGTAGTCCATCTCCCCAATTAACAATTAATAATTAAATAATTAACCATTAATAAAAGCAGGTGCATAAAAAATACCCTGTTTACGGTATTTTTTTGGTTTTTTAGATTAACTATATTGGCAAGTCAAAGCATTAAGTCTTTAAACCCAAAATTATTATGATGCAGTTTTTGGTCCATTTGCATAAGATGGGTAACAATAACTTTCTTCCTTTAAACTACCAATACGAACTATCCTCAGCTATATATCGGATTTTTGAAGAAGCAGATCCGGTATATTGTCATTTTTTACACCAGGAAGGGTATGCTTTCAGAAACAAAAAGTATAAACCTTTCACCTTTTCCTTTTTAACATTTGATCGCTATAAAATACCTAAAGGTCATAATCGGATTGAGCATACAGGTAAAAACGCTGTCCTGGATATTCGGTTTGCCATTGACAGGGCTGCAGAAGGTTTTATCAAGGGACTATTTTTAAACCAACGTTTAAGCATTGGAGACAGGATCAGCCAAGTGGATTATGAGATCCATCAGATCCATGGGGCAAAAAGGGTGGATTTTAAGGAGGAGATGACCTACAGCTGTCTATCGCCGGTATTTTTGAGTTGTTCCAGAGAAGATGGTGGAGCGAATTACCTTTCGCCCGATGACGTTCGGTTTAAGCCGGTTTTTGAAAACAACCTGATCCAGCGACTGATGAGTTTTGATACATCCTTGTCATTTAAGGAACTGGAAGCGGATTATCCTATGATGGAATTTGAATTGAAGTCTCGGCCAAAGAAGAAGGGGATCACTTTAAAGGCTTTAGAAGATAATCCGATCAAGGTAATCGGTTATCAGTTTGACTTTTTGCTCCGTGCTCCGGCGATAATACAGGAGTTGGGATATTATGGAGGCTTTGGAAGTAAGAATGCCCTGGGGTTTGGCTGTGTTAAATTGAAAACTAAATAGTTTTAAAATGAAAATACCTAGCAATTATTTGGATAGGTCGGATGCATTAGATGTTTTAGGGAGCAAGGTTTTCCCTCTTAGCTGGGTTTTGAGGACTTCGATTCTATTTTCCATAAGCTTATCTATTTCCAAGGATCGCTTTAAAGAAAGATCTCCCTTTGGGATTTTGGAGTCATCGAAACTATTTGGGATGTTTTTTTTGCGCATAATGGATGTCGAAACTGTGAAAAAACAACAACCAAAGATAGTGAAAAAATTTGAATTCCATTTCGATTTGGTCAATTTGATGATTCGCCAAAAGCTTTTCCAACTCCATTCTAGCTATGCTCTGGCAGGTTTCGAAAAAATTCAAATAGAAGTCATTATTAAAGTCAATTTCCCACTCGGAACCAGGTCTTTTGACTTGGTAGATGAAATCGGGGGTTACAGCATAAAGCTTTTTAATGTTATGAAAGGTAGCCATGTTAATATCCTCAAAGGAAAAAGAACTGTTGGAGGTATGGTTATGGACTACCTCAGTGTCTTTAAGTTGAAACAAATATTCTGGAGGTATGTTAATTTGGTTTTGATGACCCGCAAATCGAAGTATTTGGCTACCGTTTTTAAAAACATAAAGGTGCTCATTTTTTTCAAACCGAACCTTACGAATGGCTTGTTGAATAGATTTTACTCCATC
>NZ_CAXBOC010000596.1:0-3055 GCF_963976465.1 uncultured Cyclobacterium sp.
CACTACGCTGCTGAGCCAAAATCGTAAAGACTGGCAACATAAATAATATCAGTAGGATAATTCTACTTTTAAACATATTTAAAATTTTAATAATTGTAAAATATTTAACAAATAATTGAATTTTTATTAAAAAAAACTTTTAAAATATTCTTTAGCTAAATAATTCTGGGCTGAATCCAAAAATTATTTATATCATTACAGAATAAATCACCTCATATTTTACCTCCTTTCTTGATTTAATTTCAATTTTTTACTTAAACTCGCCATATTTATTTCATTATTTTAAAAAAGAAAGTTAAATATAGTTATAATTTATTCTCTACAAAATCTAGTTATAATTTTTATTAATAAAATAATACTCGCTAAATATTTGCTATTCATAAATATAATTTTTAACTGGTTTTGCCATTTAATGGCATATAACTAAAATTGTTAGATCAGCTAATACAAATAGAATTGTCTCAAAAAATTGAATCAAACTGGTACTCAGTAGCCTATAAACAAGAAACAACTTAAAGCTTTAATTATCTCAGGCATGAAAATTTTGGAGTTTAAAAAAATAAGGATCCCCTTAAGCACAAGTAAATCAAAAAATCAACCCCCTAATGAGGTTATTGAGTAGTAGGTAAAAATAAAATATTAAACAATTGCTCAACATTTATCACAGTCTTTTAGGTGATTAAACATACTTGAAGGCTAATTTGCTTCAATAATAATAGGCTGAATCCTATTATTATCGTTAATTAATCTTGGTAGAAAAGCAGATCAAATACCTATCAATAAAGCATTCTCAAAAATCGATGAATAAATATTACTACAAAACGGAATAAAAGGGCCTTAAATTTCCTTAAACACTCCAAGCAGTGTAGCTATTAGAAATGTTAAAAATCCACATACTCCGAAAGAGCAAATATCAAATCTTTCCCAAATAGACGGGCTTTTTCTTGGGTCACCACCTGACCATTATTGATTCCAAAAGGAAACTCTAAAGTGCCGGTCATTATCAGGCCCTCATCTAAAAATGCGGAGGCCCACTTACTAAAAGAATAACCTTGTTCATAATTGCTACCTTTATTCCAAGCAGTCCCAAATGCAAGAAAACCTGTTTTGCTATCCATCTTTAAAGGGCCTTTTTGGCTTTTGATCAAGGTATTGACAAACTTCTCTTGGGCCTCCGAAATCCGCCCGTTTTCATTTCCTACAAAATAAACCCATTCATTGTTTTCTCCTTTGATCCAAGGATTGTGAAGATCGATCCCTATCCAAGGCAAACCCTCTAACCATTTTGGAATATCCTCTCTAATAGCCCTTGTACTCGTATATATACTCTCTCCGGAATAGTCCCGATTATGATCCCTGGGACTACGGTACTTGCCCTGATCTCCCTGCTCAACCCCATCCTTATCCAAAAATGGAACGATCATAATCTCTGCATTTTCTAGCAACTGCCTCATGGACGCATCTGTCGACAATAAGGCATCAATCATCCCCTCAATAATATAATTACTCATCATTTCTCCGGCATGTGCTCTGGCTGTAAACAATACCTTGAAATTGGGTTTGGTCTTAAAATCACTTATCAGTAACTGCTCAACTTCTCGTCCTGCTCGAGTGATGCTTAGCACGGACTTTTTTATATAAGGAGAAGAATGGTATTTCAACATAAACTTGTCGAAATTTTTCTGTGTATAGGCCATTCCCATACTTAACCTAACAGGCTTTCCATCACCCGAAAAATTAAAACTAAAAAGATTGGGACCAAGTTGGTTCTCCTGATCAATCCAATGCCATTTATATCCACCATCAGTACTGTAAGCCGCCCCCATATTGGTCAAGACATTGGGTTTGGTGGCTTTAAAAAACCATTTTTTATTGGAGGTGTTTTTTACGGTAAAACACCAGTAAAACCATTCTCTTGGGGTATCTCTGAGATCAGGCCTAAAAAAAATAGTATCGCCTAAAATCTTTTCAATTATCACATTCCCTCCCGGGAAATCACTTTCTATTGTTGGGGTATGAGCCGTTCTATTGGCAAAATTCAGCTTGTTTGCGGTCCCTATCCTTAAAGGATTCATTAACACTTCTTGGCTACGAAGCTCGTGGGTGACAAACAGGATGATGGCAAAAAAAATAAAAGGAATCAATTTCTTCAATAACATAAAAGGAAAGGCTAAGGCGATTATTATGAAATTAGATTTTCATTGTATTTTGAGATGCATGGATATTGAAACCCATGAGATATTGCTCTACTTAGGCCAGAATATCTTTTACCACATTTCCATGTACATCGGTTAATCTAAAATCTCTTCCTCCAAAATGATAGGTCAATTGTTTATGATCTACTCCCAATAAGGATAGTATAGTGGCATGAAGATCGTGAATGGTAACAGGGTTTTCTACCACTCGATATCCATATTCATCTGTTTGGCCATAAATTGTACCTTTCTTTATTCCGGCGCCAGCCATCCACATGCTAAAAGCAGAGGGGTTATGATCCCTTCCATCAGCACCTTGGGCAAAGGGAGTCCTGCCAAACTCTCCTGTCCAAACCACCAAGGTTTCTTCCAATAGTCCTCTGGATTTTAAATCTTTCAATAAGCCTGCAATGGGTTGATCTACAGCATGAGCATTTCGTTCGTGCCCGTCTTTTAGGCTATGGTGCTGATCCCACCGATCAATACCACTCATATATGGACAGGTAAGCTCCACAAAACGAACCCCTCTTTCTACCAGCCTTCTGGCCATCAAACATTGAGCGCCGTAATTCCTGGTATTCAAATCTTCATCGAATAGCCCATATAGCTTTTGTGTGGCTTTACTTTCTGCAGAAAACTCTGTCAATTCCGGTACAGAAGACTGCATATGGTAGGCCAATTCATAATTTTTTATTGCCGCCTCAATTTCACTTGAGCTCCCCTCCTCCCGGGCATCCATTTCATGGATAAAGTCCAACTTTTGTTTTTGGTATTTTGCTGAGACACTGTCGGGCTTGATATTCGCCACTGGCGTATTACCTGTTTTCATAATGGAGGCCTGATAGTCTGCAGGTAGAAAA
>NZ_CAXBOC010000597.1:0-3048 GCF_963976465.1 uncultured Cyclobacterium sp.
TCCCGGGTTATTTTCCGCAGCAACCGTAAAAAGCCCCTCCAGCGTCTGAGAAAATCCGGAAATACTCAAGATCAAGCAAAAGGATAAGGAAAGGAAAGTAAATTTCATATTGATTTGTTTTTAAATCTTCTTTCTTCCCGAATTGCATACAAAACGGGTACAATAAAATAAGTAATAGCTGCTACTAGCATCCCTCCAAAAGCCGGAATGGCCATTGGTATCATAATATCTGAGCCTCTTCCGGAGGAGCTGAGAATAGGTAGCAAGGCGATAATGGTGGTGGCGGAAGTCATGATGGCAGGCTTAATCCTCCGCTGCCCAGCTTCCAAAACAGCCTTCCTAATCCCCTGAATACCATCAGTTTTATTTCGAGCAAAGCTCTGATCTAAATAGGTTGCCATAAGCACACCATCATCTGTGGCGATACCAAACAAAGCAATAAAACCTACCCAAACAGCCACACTCAGATTAATTGTTTTAACCTGAAAAAGATCCTTAAAATTGGTCCCAAAAAGAGCAAAATCCATGAACCAGCTTTGCCCATAAAGCCAAAGGATGATAAAGCCACCACTAAAAGCCATGGCAATGCCTGTAAAGACCATCATTGCTGTGCTGACTGAACGAAACTGAAAATAAAGAATCAGGAAAATGATGAGTAGAACCAATGGAACGATCAAAGAAAGGCGTTTTTCAGCACGAACTTGGTTTTCATAATTGCCTGAAAATTTAAAGCTTACACCTGCAGGAACCTCCAAATCACCGGAGTCAATTTTACTTTGAATCAAGCGCCTTGCATCTTCTACGACCGTCACTTCCGAATACCCCTCCTGTTTGTCAAACAGCACATATCCCACCAGGAATGTTTCTTCACTTTTTATTGCCTGAGGACCTCTGAGGTATTCAAAATCTACAATTTGACTCATGGGGATTTGGGAACCTGTAGGGGTTGGTACCAATATTTTCCCCAAGGATTCAGGATCATCTCGAAGTTCCCGAGGATAACGCACCCGCACAGGAAAACGCTCCCGCCCTTCTACCGTTGTGGTCACTTTCATGCCTCCAATAGCTGTTTCAACAATACCCTGAACATCCTCAATACTCAATCCATACCTAGCTATTTGCTCACGATTTATATTGAGGTGCAAGTAAGGTTTGCCTACAATCCTATCCGCAAACACAGCTTCCTGCTTCACTGAGGGAATCTGTTTCAAAATCGCTTCTACATTTAAACCAAAAGACTCTATTGTTGATAAGTCGGGCCCATAAATTTTCATCCCCATGGGGGCCCGCATTCCCGTCTGCAACATCACCAAACGGGTCTCTATAGGTTGCAATTTTGGAGCAGATGTGAGCCCGGGGATTTTGGTGACCCTTTCTATTTCATTCCATATATCTTCCGGAGAATTGATATGCGAGCGCCAATTCCTAAAATACCTACCAAATTCATCCGGAATAAGTAATGAAGTAGCAATGTTTTTGGTTATTATTTCTTCATTGGACAAAGTATCACCTGAACTTAGGACAAAACGATAGTCTTCATCCACTTTAAACCGCTGCTTCTGCCCTTTTTCATTTATAAAAAATTCCGGTTTATAATTGACGACATTCTCAAACATTGAAATTGGAGCAGGATCTAAGGCGGACTCAACCCGGCCAAGCTTCCCAACACTAAGATCAACCTCAGGAATATTATCCATCCGCTTATCCAACTGCCCTAGAACTTTTCTGTTAAAAGCCATACCTGAATGTGGCATGGATGTAGGCATCAACAAAAAGCTCCCCTCATCCAAGGATGGCATAAATTCTTCTTGCATGCCGGGAAAAGCATGAGCAAGCCCTGACCAAACCTTCGTTTTTTCAAGTTTCCACCCTATTTTTCCGGCTACTTTAGGAAGCAACCCAAAAGTGGTAACAAAACCAATCCATACCATGATACCAAACATCATAACAGCGGCAGGGATGGATAAAAATGCTGCTTTATGATCCAGACACCAATTCAAAATTTTCTTGTAATTGGACTCCAACAGAAGAAAGGCACCCAAAATCAAACTGACCAAGCTGCCAACAAAAACAAAGTTTAGGAAGGTGGAATTAGATGCTCCTAAAGGCAGCCAATAACCTGCCAACAGCCACACCACCCCTGAAATTACAATGATGATTTCCAAATTGTTATAAAAAGGCCTGATGCTTTCCGGAAAAGTAAAGCCCTTTGCTTTCAAATAGTCTTTTAAAAGTGCAACCCCTGCCAGTAAAAAAAGAAGGGTACCCGCCCAAACAAAGTCTAAATAAAGTAGGGCTAAACCTATCAAAATAAGCAGGGTATTTCCCGCCTTTTTAAACTTCGAATTGTTCAACTTGAATCCAAAAAAAGCGTGTGCAATACTGGGTAAGATCAAAAGGGAAACGATCAATGCTGCGAATAAGGCAAAAGTTTTGGTATAAGCCAGTGGCCCAAACAACTTCCCTTCAGCTGCCTGCATGGTAAATACCGGGACAAAACTTATAATCGTTGTAGACACAGCAGTAAAAATGGCACCTGCAACCTCCGCAGAGCCATTGTAGATAGTAGTGATAAGCTTTTGCTGTGGCGGGGCTTCATCCATATGCTTGAGTATATTTTCGGAAAGGATGATTCCCAAATCCACCATTGTGCCAATAGCAATGGCGATACCTGATAGGGCGACGATATTCGCATCTACACCAAGATAACGCATGGCTATAAAAACCATTAAAATGGCCAATGGCAATAAACTTGAAATAAGGATGGACGCCCTAAGGTTATAAACCATCACAATCACTACAAGGATAGTGATAAGGATTTCGAGAGACAAAGCTTCTTCTAAAGTCCCAAGGGTCTCTTGAATCAAAGTAGATCTGTCATAAAATGGGACCACCGTCAATTGACTCAAAGTACCGTCTGCAAGGGTTTTCTTTGGTAATCCCGGAGCTATTTCTTTTATCTTTTCTTTTACTTGCTTGATCACCTGAAGTGGATTGGAACTGTATCTGGCTACCACGACCCCACCTACGACTTCCGCTCCACCTTTG
>NZ_CAXBOC010000598.1:0-3045 GCF_963976465.1 uncultured Cyclobacterium sp.
ATTGGCCCTGGACAAACAAATTCCAATTATTCCTGTCACTTTATCATACAATCACTTAATTTTGCCGGACGATGGGAAGTTTTTATTGCGTTATCAACCTGTTAAAGTAGTCATACATGAGCCCATTGCCGTTAAGGGCTGTGGGCCAAATGATGTGAAGGAAATTAAATCAAAGTGTTTCACCATCATTCAGGAACAATTGAATAAAGACAATGCCCGGAATTAAATTTAAATGGACAATTCATGAAATTAGATATCGATTCTCTCAAAAAAATTGCACATTTGGCCAGACTTGAGTTTGATGAAAAAAGTGCAAAAAAAATGACCGCAGACATGACTCAAATCCTAGATTGGGTTGAGAAGTTAAATGAGTTGGAACCACTTATAACCATGTCTTCTGAAGAAAATGTCATGAGAAAAGATGTAGTAGGCGCTCATTTGGATCATGAGAAAGGCTTGAAAAATGCCCCCCAAAGAGATTCGGATTATTTCCGTGTCCCTAAAGTTATGGAGTAATGCGCCGGAGGGTCTGGCAGAATGTTTTCTTTTATATTTTTTCGGCTGTACTGATAAGTGCAGGAGCAGGCTTACTGTGGGTAAATGCTTTAGATTCCATTGATCTAATAACCTTGTCAGAGAGAATCAATGTTCCTTTAGATAGTTTTCAGTCTACTTCGGGATTGCTTGAATTTGAGGTTCAAAATTTTCTTTTATTTGATCAATTCGATCCATTGCCTCCTCAAGGTTTTCCCAAGTTAATTCAGGTGATGGGGCTTGGCATTTGGCTACTGTTGTTGCTGTTTATTGTCTTATTGACCTTACTGAAACGCCAAGCATTTTTGATAGGGGCGGGCTTACTGATCTTGCTTCTGAGCATAAGCGGAGTGAATAGTTTGAATATCGGTGGGATTGGTACCAACTATGCCTTGGCTATAAGTTTACTGTTTCTTTTGGTGCCTGCATCGATCATCCACCTGTTTTTTAATGATATTATAGATTTAGGACTTAGGGTAGTACTGATAATTGGGTTTGGGCTACTGGGCTTGGCCGTTTTGATTTATTTTTCTCAAGCAGTTTCACCTACCTATTTATTTTCCGAGAATATATTTCTAATGGCATTGGTAATGGCCGCTGCTTTTATGCTTTATATTGGGCATGCTTTTGTGTCCGGGGCTTATTTGTTCCTGGCCAAGCTCAATCGGGATGTGGGCATCAAGATTGGTTGGCATTTTGCCATTATTTCAAGCTTATACCTGGTTTTGATGGCTTTGGTTTTTCTGGGAGTTACCGGTGATTGGAATAAATGGTACCTCCCATCATTCCAGCTTTTACTTGTGCTGGTAGGGGTTGTCGGTTATTTCGATTCGTTTTATAAAACAAAATATTTCCCTCAAATCTATAATGAAGCATGGGTAGGTAAAGTGTTTTACTTGGGAGGTTTTGCTGTTTGTCTATTGGTCTTGTTCAAAGCAGAAATTTCCGGTAATACACCTATGCTAGATTTTTTACATCATGTGTTTGCCTATAGTCAGTTGGGGTTCAGTGTGATGTTTGTTTTGTATATATGGGTAAATTTTTCAGCCATAATCAATAGTGGTACTGCGATTGAAAAAATAATGTACAACCCTCCCTTTTTCCCCTATTTTCATATGAGATTGGGAGGAGCGATCGCATTTTTGATTTTGATGGTTTATGCTGCTGGAATAATAGGCATACAATTCAGTACTTCCTCTACACACCTTTCAGCAGATTATTATTACACCACCGAAAGGCCTGTAGAAGCTTCAGTGCTTTACGAAAATGCTTTTGATAGGTACAGGGCAAATGACAGGGCACTTTTTGCTTTGAGTAATATTTACCTTGATCAAAACCAGCCTACCTTGGCACTTAAAACCTTAGAGCGAAGTTTTGAACAAAACCCTCAGGTAAAAGATATTTTGTTGCTTAGCCGAATGCTGGAAAAGCGTTCTAGGACAAATGAGG
The DNA here is from genome assembly GCF_963976465.1 of uncultured Cyclobacterium sp. Lineage (NCBI taxonomy): Bacteria > Pseudomonadati > Bacteroidota > Cytophagia > Cytophagales > Cyclobacteriaceae > Cyclobacterium > uncultured Cyclobacterium sp. The sequence goes on from NZ_CAXBOC010000598.1 coordinate 1,984, forward strand.
CAGTTTATTGCTTGGAAGAAGGTTTGAAACGTTTTCCGGGAAATCCTTACTTGGCAAATAATTTGGCATTGGTATACCATCGAATGAACCTGCCGCAAAAAGCCTTAAGTACGCTGGAAAGGATGGAAGGGTTTGAAGAGGCCGATATCCAAAATAGGGTAGGGATAAAGGTGGCTCAAGGCCTTCCTTTGGAAGAAGATGAGAAAATTGCATCGTCTTTGAAGAATTCTGTTAATCTTTTGGCAGCAAAGAATATGGGGTATGGGCTTGGGGAAATTGACTTAGATGCAACCGAAAAGGAGGCTGACAATGTGCTTGTAAGAAGAGCTATGCTTAGAAATTACCTTACCAATATTGAGAAAGGTTTTACCGGACCGGATTTTCAGATGGAATTGGATTCCATGTTGGCGAAAGAAACCAGTTCGCTGACTGTTGAGCAAAATTTAAAAGAGTCGGATCTGATTTTAAAATATAAAACCGGAAGGATCAATAAATTATTGACCTACTTAAATGGTATGGCCTTTCGATTTAGTCAAGACGCCGGTTATTACCATGCTTTTGCAGGCTGGTTACTTTCAGATCTTGGCGATTTTGAAAAAGCTGCCATAGAATGGAAACAAGCGGCCTTAAAGGGGTACCTTAAGTTTACACCGGCCCATTTGCCCTTTTTGTATTTTGGAGGGATGGAAGAGGAGGCCGTCTTTATTTCGGGTACTCAAAATGTTACTTTCCCTAAATGGATGCGTTTTGATGCCAGCGGTCAGCTTGTGAGCAATGATACGGTGAAACTTTACAGGAATTTGGCCAAGGTTCCGACCATGCTAGGGAAAGATCTTTTGCCTGCGGTTGAATCCTTGGAAAATGAAGTGAATAAAGGTGTACTTGCCAAAGCGATTTTGGAAAGAAAGTCCCATTGGCTTGAGGAAGTAGGGGTCAGTAAATTGCTATCATTAACGAAGGTTTACGAACAATCCTCCGGGCAGCATTTTTCCTTGGATAGTTACCTCAATAGGGTAAAGGAATTAGGGGATGAAGATACAGGGTTTGCTTTAGATGAAGGAT
>NZ_CAXBOC010000599.1:0-3035 GCF_963976465.1 uncultured Cyclobacterium sp.
GGTTCCTCGTCCATAATCTGTTAGCTGTGCTCCTTTTGTCATGGTGGTTTCCCCTACAAAGAGACCGGTTTGGTAACCATGGCTTCGTTGGTTCCATCCATATTCCACGCTGTTGTATAGATCGTTTAAGTAGTATTTCACCAGGTTGATGTCTGACCAAACTACCGGGTCAGAATAACTGTCTAATGGTGATCTGTCCAATAAGTCATCGTTGCAAGAGAAGCATCCAAAAAACAATGCTGCTAATAGTGTCAGTTTATTAATATTTCTTTTCATAACGTCTTGTTTTTAGCAATTAAAAGGAGATTTGAGCACCAACAGAAATTACTCGCATAATAGGGTAGGCTCCCATTCCACTTACTTCGGGGTCCATGATATCATTCCCCGAATAAATCAACCAAAGGTTTTGGCCTGAGGCATAAACCTTGGCCGACTCAATACCCACCATGTCAAGGACAGGTCTTGGTACGTTATAATTAATTTGTAGATTCTTTAGCCTGGCATAAGATACATTGGCATAGTTGTAATCTGTGATGTGGTCATTCCTCCAATATTCTTCCAACCATTGGTAGGCACGAGGTTTTGTGGCGTCTATATTTCCCGGGGTCCATCTGTCTTCCGCATCATACTGAAAATAATTACCTGCTGTCCCGGAACGCATGTCATCGTATATTGCCCTAATGGCATTGCCATGGCCTTGAACAAGGGCCGACAACTCCCAATTCTTATAAGAGAAGTTAAGGTTCAGGCCGAAAGTTATTTCCGGGGTTGTTGTCAAGGGGAATAACTGTCGGTCATCGGTAGTGATTTCACCATCATTGTCGTAATCTTCTATAATGATGTCCCCAGGCCTTGCTCCTGCAATATGAGGCATAGAATTTACCTGCTCCTCATCCCTAAAGATGCCGATAGACTTGTACAGTAGTAAAGCTCCTTGTGGATGTCCTGTTCTCACTTGCCATGGAACCGGACGTTCCGGTTCATCAGATTCGATGATTCGGTTTCTTGCAAAGGCAAAATTACCTAGAACACCATAACCAATATCCCCTTTTTGATCCTCGTAGCTCATGACTACTTCAACCCCATAATTGTCTACAATTCCAAAGTTTTCGTCCGGTAAAGAGAAACCTACAAATCGAGGTATAGATACATCTCTTTGTACTAAAATATCACTTCTTCTCTCGTAGAAAAAGTCTGCATCAAAGCCTAGTTTGGTGTCAAATAATAAGGATTCCCAGCCTAGGTTGAAAATGCTTGCTTTTTCCCAGGTTATATTAGGATTGGGTATTCCTTGTTGTCTTAAGCCGGGCAAGTAAGTTTTGCCTTCACCCAAAGCCAGTCCTTGAACAAATCCGTAGCTGGCCAAATACTGGAAAGGAGAAACGAGATCATTTCCCATTTGACCCCAGCTGGCTTTCAATTTAAATTGGTCGATTAAGCCCAAATTATTTTTCCACCAATCATATTCTGAAGGTCGCCAACCTGCCAAGACAGAAGGAAAATTCCCCCAACGTCCTGCTTCTTTGGAGAAATTCACTGACCCATCTCTTCTAAAACTAAACTGGAACAAATAAATCTCTTTAAAATTGTAACTAATTCTGCCAAAATAATTTTGTCTGGCACCGAAACTAACCGATCCATCATTGTCTTTTTCTGCATCACCCCCTGCAAAGAGATAGGGAAGTTGATCAGATACAAAATACCTTCGGTAGGCATTAAAATTCTCTTGGAAGCCTTCATTTTGCTCATAAGCCACAAAGGCATCTAGATTATGAACCTTATTCAATGTTTTGGTATAATCTATCTTAAAATTGAATGTACTGTTGTTAGAATAATTTGAATAATCTGTTAGCCTAGGTTCCGGTGGGCCTTTTTGACTCCCGATAATATAATCTGAACCATCTTCAATTCCGGTATTGCCATCGGCCAAATAGGCTTCCTCATTGAAGCTATACAAGGTGAAAGGTTTTTGGAATAATTTTCTTTTTTGGAAATAAAGGTCATAGGCAAAATAACTGCTGGCCGACAAGCCTTCAACCCACGGGATCTTAAGTTTTGCTGAAAAGATATTATTGCTCCTAAATCTTTTGTCATCATCGAAACCGGTTTGGTCTGAAGCCATTACCATAGGCTGGTATCCAAATTCAATGTCAGGACCCGGTAATCCGTTTGGATAAACGGCATGATTGGTTGGGTACATTCTACGAATAGTCTGGAACATACTTGATGTTGACATTCCGCAATACATTCTGTTTTCTTGAATGCCCGTGATATCTACTCCCAAATCCAAATATTCATTGATTTTGAAATCTACATTTGCTCTTAAATTGTACCTTTTATAGGAGGTGTTGGAATTGGTATAAATCCCATCATCTGCCTGAGTTCCAAAGGAAGTGAAATAACTTACTTTTTCTCCACCTCCTGTTACAGATAAATTGTGGTGATTGGTACTGCTGAAGTCCCTTAGGGCGACTTCGTTCCAATCTGTATTGGGGTGGGTCCATGGATAGTCTCCTGATCTGTATTTTTCTACGTCTTCTTCAGAAAAAAGCATATTGGATTCGTCTACTCCACGATAGGACTGGTTTTCTCGAATCATGGTAGCATAAGTCGCTGCATCTGCCATCTCCGGGAGCTTTGTTGGAGACAGCCAGCCTTTGTAAAACCCGTAAGTAATTCGGGTAGGGGTGTCTTTCCTTCCTCTTTTTGTGGTTACTAAGATTACACCATTGGCAGCTCTTGCACCGTAAATACCTGCAGATGCATCCTTTAATACCGTAATGCTTTCTATATCATTCGGGTGAAGGGAATTAAGGTCTCTTCCTAAAATACCATCGATAACCACCAAGGGTGAGTTGTTTCCCAAGGTAGCATTCCCTCTAATTCTGATATTCGCTTGATCTTTTCCTGGTTCACCACTGCTTTGCATGAAAATACCCCCAGGGAGACGGCCTGCAAGGGCATTGGAGACAGCACCAACAGGAGCGGAAGAAATTTCCTCCGCACCAACAGTGGTCACGGAGCCGATAACATTT
>NZ_CAXBOC010000600.1:0-3031 GCF_963976465.1 uncultured Cyclobacterium sp.
AAACACAATATTTTAAATACATCACAACGGGTCAAATGCTTATAATAATAACCTACCCGTCAGTTAGTTCGACCCTCTACAGGGTTGAATCTTACTGTGCCTGTTTTTATTAAACATATGTTCCTTTCAGGATCAGGTATAATTGAGAACAGAAAGATAGTCTACAAAATAAGAGTTAAAAGCAATTGGTTAATATTTAACTCAATACATTGTCATCAGCCAATCAAACCTAATACACTCCACAGCTATAATATTTGAATGGGTTCCAATTCCTCAAAATAGAACTAAAAACATAACTTTTTAGTCTAAAACAATATTCAATAAAATGTGTTATAATTTATGAATTAAAAAGTTGTCTTTGTATCCCAATTGATTTTTCTTATCTTAAAAAAAAATGCTGTCCTTTGTTTCAATATATAGACCTTAATTTTACGCTTTTAGAAGCCATCAATATCACCAGAAAATCGCTCCTGCCTTTTGTTTTTGGTCTCACCCTATTTAGTTTGACTTTCGGCTGCGGAAATAAGGTGACCACCAGAAATGTACCGGTTGATTTACCCGAATCCTATTCTTTGCCTACGGGCTCTAGCCCTATGGATTCAAGTTGGTGGATGTCATTTCAAGATCCGGAACTCAATCGCTTAGTGGATTCTGCCATAAACCATAACCTGGAATTAAAAAGTTCTTGGTTTCAAGTGGCTCAAGAAGCTAGTAATGTGGCCATAATTGCCTCTCAAAGAGTACCTCAGGTATTTTTAGAATTACAAGGTGGAGCCAGTCGCCCTGCGCCGGATTTCGTAGGGGGAGAAAATACCCAACTGTCCCTGAGAACCAGCTATGAAGTAGATCTGTGGGGAAGGGTAAAACAAAGTAAGTTGGCAGCTGAAAACAGGTTGATGGCTACTTACTTGGATTATCAAACCATGGGGATTACCATTGCAGGAGAAGTGGCATTGACCTGGTTTTCCATGCAGGCCTATCAAGAACAAATGAACTTGATAAAAGAACAAACCGAATATAATCAACAAATTTTAGCCCTTATTCGAACGCGATTTGCCAGTGGACAAGTTAGGGGGGTGGATATTTTACGACAAGAACAGTTGATAGAAAATACCAAGGAAGAGGCCTTGGCCATACAAATGGAATTTAAAGTATTGAAAAATAGGCTTGCTGTGCTTTTGGGGAAAGCACCGGGAATGCTGAACCTCAGTGAAGAAGTCCAACTTCCTATTTTAAGCCCAATACCCAATGCCGGCTTGCCCATGGAATTGATCAACCGACGCCCCGATATACAAAGCAGTTTCAATCAATTGGAAGCCGCTGATAGAGAAGTGGCTGTAGCCATCAGTAATACCTATCCACGTTTGTCATTTAACCTAACCGGAGCCCTTAGATCCAATACCCTTACGAATCTCGTTGAATCCCAGGCAGCCTCCCTTACAGGTAGCTTGTTGATGCCATTGTTTTATGGAGGAAGGTTAAAAGCAGAGACTCAGCAAGCTAAGGCTTTTCGTGAGGTACAACTCAATGCCTATGGTCAAACTGTTTTATTGGCGGTTCAAGAGGTAGAGGACGCATTGGTTCGTGAAAACCTTCAGAAAGAGATCATCATTAAACTTGAAAGCCAGTTGGAATTAGCGGAACGTGCTTTTAATCAATTGCGGGTTGAGTACCTGAATGGATCAATTGCTTATTTAGATGTTCTTGTCACCTTGGATCAAATGCAACAATTGAAAAGAGAATTGGTGAACGAAAAATTAAATTTATTGCTATATCGACTTAGCTTATATCGGGCTCTTGCCGGAGGTTTTGAAAGCCCGATTGAAAATGAAGAAGATTTTAGCATTCAGGAAAACACAATCTCAACAAAATGACGCGAAAAAAAACCATATGGATAAGTTTGGGATTATTGGTTTGCAGCATTCTTATAGCCCTAGTCTTTTTTTGGACAGCGCCTGAAGCCGAAATGGAAGGTGCTTCTAAAACCACTGCAATGTTGGTAGATGTGGTACAGGCAGAACATGGGGATTTTAACCCTTCTGTGATAGCTACAGGCCTGGTGCAACCCGCAACAGACATTTCATTAAGTAACCAGGTTGGAGGGGAAGTGACACATATTGCCTCTCAATTCCTACCCGGTGCCTATGTAAAAAAAGGAGAGATGCTATTGCAAATTAATCCTGCAGATTATGAAAATACTTTAACACTTCGAAAAAGTGATCTGGCTTTGGCACAATCCGACTACGAAGTGGAATTGGGACGGCAGGATGTAGCAGTCAAAGATTATGAACTCATAGGTGATGAGTTGTCCTCCAAAAATCAAAACCTGGTACTAAGGAAACCTCAACTAGAAGCAGCAAAAGCCAATGTTAAAGCAGCAGAGGCTGCTGTAAACCAAGCCAATTTAGATTTGCAAAGAACTGCAATTCGGGCTCCATTTGATGCGCATATATTGTCTAGAAATGTAAATCTAGGTTCTCAAATCGCTCCGGCATCTGACTTGGGCAGGTTGGTGGGAATCGATGAATACTGGATCATTGCCAATGTACCACTATCCAAAATAAATTGGCTTGAAATAGGTGAGGGCAAAGAAGGTTCAGGGGCTCCTGTCAAAATTATTCACCCTTCTGCCTGGGAAGATGGCCAATTTAGGAAAGGAAATGTTTCTAGGTTGGTTGGAGCATTGGACGGCCAATCAAGATTGGCCAGGGTTATCGTAAGTGTTCCCGATCCTCTATTGCGTATAAACCCGGACTCCAATAAACCACAGCTGATCATAGGCACCTTTGTGGAAGTTCAAATTGAAGCTCGAAAATTAGAAAATGTAGCTCGGCTGGAAAGACAATTTATAAGACCCGGGAATACAATTTGGGTATTACAGGAGGGGAAATTAGAAATTAGGAAAGTCAATATTCTTTTTGAAGATGGGCAGTATGCCTATATAAGGGATGGTCTGGCAGCTTCAGACCAAATTGTTGCCACTGATTTGGCCACTGTAGTGGAAGGTTCTCCACTTCGATTGGAAGAAGAT
>NZ_CAXBOC010000601.1:0-3028 GCF_963976465.1 uncultured Cyclobacterium sp.
TTCAAGCTAACACGCTTCTGATAAATGGACGATTGATCATTCAAAATAAATTAAACTTATCACCTAAAGCTCAAGTTCCTTCAGCACCTAATACGGTATCTAAAGGAAGGCCACCATTAATGGCTACATTCAACTGTCCATGCCAAAAGCCATTTCTCTTCAGGTTTTCTTCCAAGTCCAAGCGTTTGGTTTCGCGAACTTTGGCAAGATCGGCTTCATCCGGTCCCTCTTCTTGGATTTTCCTAATTTGCTCCCAAACAGCAGCCGTTAATTTTTCTACTGCCTCAGGCCCACAAGGAAATGAAATGGAAAAGTTAAATCGTTCTTCAGGAATCCGACTTAAACTTCCTCTGGCTCCTACTCCATATACGCCACCAATTTCTTCCCTTAAGGTCTCAATAAGTTTGATCGTTAGGATTTCACCCAAATATGAAAGTTGCTGAGACTTGGCCAAGTCGTAAGCAGTTTCACCACTAAAGTATAAGATCACCTGGCTTTTTTCGTCCATACCCACTTTTATGGTTTCCTTGCGGTCTTGGGGAGGAGTCAAACCCAAATCAACGAAATTTTCTCTTTTAGAAGAGTCTCCCGGTAAACTTCCCAAATATTGAGTAACTAAAGGAAGCATTTCTTCTATATCAATATTACCGGTAAACAACACATTAAAGTCGGCAGCATTGGCAAACCTTTCCTTATAAATCTGGACACTTTTATTTAAGCTTATGGAATCCAATTGTCCGGCTGTATATATCCCCCTTCCTCTTGGGTTCCCATTGCTAATTATTTCATTCACCCGTTTATTGAATTGAAAATCAGGATTTACACTGGCACTTTCAAGTTGGTTTTTTTGATTGGCAATAAACACATCCCATAATGACTGATCCATCCTTGGAGAAGTAAAATATAAATGAATAAGTTGAAGGGTCATTTCAAAATCTCCGGGAGTAGTGGCACCGGTAATGCGCTCAGAATAGGTACTGATATTGGGTGTAACCTGAACATTTCTTCCTGCCAAAACCTTTTTTAGTTGAGAAGGAGAAAAATCACCAATTCCCATTACATTGATGGCTGTCCCGGAATAATTAGCGCTATAATGATCCTCTAGGGGATACAAAGAAGTTCCTCCTTTACTACTGGCAGTAAAAATTATTTCATTGTTTTTAAAATCGGTTGGCTTAAAATAAACCTTCATTCCATTGCCTAAGGTCACCGTGGTAACATTGACCTCTTTATTGTAAGCCTGATCAATCACCTCGCCTTTCTTGGGTTTGGAAAGCAATAATTCATCTCTCAGCAATTCCTCTTTATAAGGCTTTGTTTGAATGCTTGCTGCGCTTTCCAAAACCTCTATAAGCTCAGCCTTTTTAGGTAAGCTCTCTTTGTCTTTTTCCGGTGCAGAAACAATCAATACAATATTGTCATTTCGGATCAATTCATCTGCCAATCTGTTGACATCATCAAGTGTTATTTCAGGAATGATTTCCTGGTAAAACCGATACCTGTTTTCAGGCCCATCGGCAAAACTTTGATTAAGGAAATGAGATACATACCTGCCTACCAAGGTTCTTGACTCAACTTTGTCCTTTTCCATGAAAGATTTTTCCGCACTATTCAATAATGACCTTTTAACCCTGTCCAATTCACTTTGAGTAAAGCCATGGTCAACTACCCTCTGGTTTTCAGTAATAAAGGACAATAAACCCTCCTTAAGTTTACCTGGCCCTACCACGCCTGAGATGGTGAAAAAGTCCAATGGTTTAACCAGGTTACCATACCTGGCACCAGCAAAAATAAAAGGAGCGTCCGCTTGCTGCCTGATCTCATCTAAGCGTTGGGTAATCATCCCGCCAAACATTGTTCTCAGGATCCTGCCTTTGTAATCACCATAATTTATGGAAGGTTTGGCTTTGTGTTTATAATAAAGTTGTACCTGTATACCGGGTGCCTCTTCATCTGTAATAATTTTAACAAAATTCTCTTTATGGCCAGGCACGTCATAATATTCACGAGCCGGAGCATTTTCCGGGTTTTCTAGATCAGAAAAATATTCTTTGATAAGTCCCTCAACTTTTTCCGTAGGCACATCTCCTACGGCCACAACTGCCATCAGCTCCGGACGGTACCAGTCTTTGTAAAATTTTCTAACCAAAGCGTCTGCTGCATTTCTAATGATCTCCATTTTGCCAATAGGCATCCTTTGTGCATAGCGGCTTTCATGCAACAATACCGGCAGGTATGCATCCCTTAATCGCTGCCCTACCCCTTGTCCTGTTCTCCACTCTTCTACTACGATACCTCGTTCGGCATCGATATCTTCAGTATTCAATAAAAGACCTCCTGCCCAATCCCTCATCACTTGAAAGCCATTGGTCAGTTTTTCTTGTTCATCAGTAGGTATTGGCAACTTGTAGACTGTCTCATCAAAGCTTGTGTAGGCATTTAAATCACTTCCAAAAGCCACCCCTATGGATTGTAAATAGCTGATTAACTCATTTTTTTCAAAATGCTCAGATCCATTGAAAGCCATGTGCTCCACAAAATGAGCCAGACCTAGCTGTCTTTCATCTTCTTGCATGGCACCGGCTTTGAGCGCCAATCGTAATTCCAGTTTGTTTTCCGGTTTCGGATTGTGTTGAATATAATAAGTTAAACCATTCTCCAACCGCCCAATTTTTACATGTTCATCTAGGGGAACCAAAGCATCAAGGTTTACCTGAGCATAAGACAAAGATTGAAGTGTCCCTAATAGGAACAAGAAAAATAATGGTTTGAAAATTTTCATCCGGAAGTAGTTCTATCAGTAAAGTTGGATTTATAAACTACTAAATAACGTAAAAAACCACTGAATTTCCATAGCTGTAGAGAATCATAATTATGATACCAACATGCCAAGACCTTATTTTTAGGATAAATGACTATTCCTGACGATATTTATTTTCCTAACATTTACTTTCACTTAACGATAGACATGAATTTGCGATTAATTCTTTTGCCTTTAATTGTTGTATGGTTTGTTTCCTGTACTTCA
>NZ_CAXBOC010000602.1:0-3022 GCF_963976465.1 uncultured Cyclobacterium sp.
GTATCAAGAAGCCTGAAGGGCTGACAGGACAATAGCCACGGGTAAAACCCGTGGTAAGTTAAATGAACGCTCACTTGATTTTGGCGGTATTGTTGCCTTTTTTCTGCAACAATGCTGACAAAATCACACTTACGAATCCAATATTTCAAAGGATTCCGGTACCTCCACAAATCCTCCTTTGACTAAGAGGCGTTGGGGAATGAGGTTTTAAAACGAATTTTCTTTACCGGTGGCTGAGCGGAGTCGAAGCCTTAGGTTAACGTATCCAAACCACCCACTCCTTCAGCTCTGCCAAGGGTTTGTTTTCTCCATTGACATCACGGAAATCAGCAGCCCCTACATTAATCCTTAAAAAGACATTAACAATAAAGAGTATCAAGAAGCCTGAAGGGCTGACAGGACAATAGCCACGGGTAAAACCCGTGGTCAGGTAAATGAACGCCCCCTTGATTTTGGCGGTATTGTTGCCTTTTTTCTGCAACAATGCTGACAAAATCATTCCTCAAATAGGAGTAAAGATCATTTTATGTGAACTGGTGTTCTTCAGGAAAAATAATAGCTACAGGATGTTCAGGGATAGAGAGAGAAGTAAAATAAGAATTGCTTCGGGCTTTCCTCCGCTTTTATTTCCATTTTAGGGAATAAAATTGCAGTTTTGCAAAAATAAAAACAGCTCATGACCGTACGCTTCCAGTCACTAAAAATCATCACAGAAAAAGAAATCCTACCTGCCGCTGATTATATATTTGATGGAAAAACCATACATCCAGTAAGCACTGATACCCCGGCCGAAGATGAAATACTATTAGATTGCAAGGGTTTATTGGGTTCCAAAGGCTGGACAGACTTAAGGTGTTTATCAGGTGAACCCGGTCAAGAATACCGAGAAACCTTAGAGAGCCTCTCCAAAGCCCTTTGTCAGGGAGGAATGACCGAGGCCGTGCTTCTTCCAAACAGTAACCCTCCCATTCAATCCAAAAGTGAGGTGGCCTATTTAAAAAGCCATACCCAATTTTTGTTTCCTACCTTTCATATTCAAGCGGCTGTCACCAAAAACTTTGAAGGGAAAGAACTTACGGAAATGCTGGATCTTAACCAATATGGCGTAAAGCTTTTTGGAGAAGGATTGGTTTCCCTTTCACATTCAGACCGGATGATGAAAGCTTTACAATACTTACAGAAATTTGACGGGGTCTTATTTGATCAATCACAGGACCCCATGCTTGCCCTTTTTGGCCAGATGCATGAAGGAATCCCTTCCACCATGCTGGGATTAAAGGGGATTCCGGATTTAGCAGAAGAAGTAGCCGTTCAAAAAAACCTTGAAATATTGAGGTATACCGGTGGAAGGTTGCACTTTCAGGCCATCAGCACACTTGGAGCTTTGGCACATATTCGCCAAGCCAAAAAAGAAGGCTTGGCAGTGACTGCTGACATGTCTATCTACCAGTTACTTTTTTCAGAGGAAGATTTGTTGGGTTTTGATACCAATTTAAAGGTAATGCCTCCTTTTCGTGGAAAAAAACAACAGGAGGGCTTAATTGAAGCCTTGGTAGATGGTACAATCGATGCCTTGGTATCCAACCATATCCCGCATGAATTAGATGCCAAAAACATGGAATTTGACCTAGCCCCATTTGGGATGGCCGGCTTGCCAACTTTTGTTCCTGCCCTGGTTAAGTTGGCTGAAAAATTAGGCTTCCCTTTGCTGATTGAAAAGTTAACCAAGGGACCTCAAACCATTTTAGGCAATAAAAGTGATTCTTGGGACAGCCTTACGGTTTTTGATCCCAATGAAGAATGGCTATTTGATGCCAAAAGCAATGCTTCCCTGGCAAGCAACAATCCTTATTATAACCAATCCTTAAAAGGGAAAGTAAAATACCTCATCAACAGGGGTAAAATGGAGGGAATTAATGAATAGGTATTTAAAAGCTGCATTGCCATTCGGACTTTATGGTGGAGGACTTTGTTTCTTAGGCTTCTTGACGATTTATTTTTTGGACATTGAGCCATTGAGCATGAACCTTATATTTGGGTACTTGGTCATACCCATCTTTGTGTTTTTTGGCATCAAAAACTTCCGGGATAATTATAATGGAGGCAACTTGTATTTTGGTCAAGGCATGACGGTAGGTTTTTTTACCTACACCATCATTGCCGGACTGTCTGCCTTGTATATATTGGGAAGTATACAGTTGGACATGGACTTGTTCACAACCTTCAAACAAATCAACTTGACCTTGATGAGTGATAATAAAGAAGTTTTGGAGGAGCAATTAAATGTTGCAGCCTATGAAGAAAGCTATGCAAACATTTCAGAAATGACAGTGTTTGATGTGGCGATAAATGATTTTTTGAGAAAAATATTCCCCGGACTGTTCTTTACCATCATAATTTCCATAATTTTAAAGAGGAACGTTGAATTTTAAAACTCTCTATTATGGAACAAAATGAAAAAACATCCCCAACGAAAGCAGCCCTCAATTCCGGATTAATTGTTGGTCTGGTGATGGTGACCCTCACCTTTGTCATTTATTTTATCAACTATAGCTATTTGGTTTCAGCTTGGTATGGTTTTGCCGTCTTTGCTTTGTTTTTTGGTATGGTAATTTACTTTGGCTTACAATACCGCAAAGATATAGGAGGTTTTATGACCTTTGGCACCGCCTTCCAATTTGCCTTTGTGACTTTAATTGTCTCCGGATTGATAACCACCTTTGGCAATATCCTATTGTATCAAGTGATTAATCCGGAGCTTGCAGAAATTCTGGTAAAAGTACAACTTGAAAACATGATGGACCTAATGGATAGTTTTGGGGCAGCAGACAGTCTTTCCAGTGAGCAAATCAAGGAAATGCGAATGGAATTGGAAGATCAATTTACAATTGGCGGACAAATTTCAGGTTTTGGTATTTCTTTGTTCATTTATGCCATCCTCTCCCTAATCCTCGGTGCCATTATTAAAAAAAGAGACAAATCAACAGATTTTTAATTGACCTATGCCCCAAATTTCAATCAT
>NZ_CAXBOC010000603.1:0-3015 GCF_963976465.1 uncultured Cyclobacterium sp.
AGAGCTGGAATTAAAAGGAGTAGAAAGTTTTGCTATTGACAATGAGGATAAAATTATTAAGGTAAGCGTAGCGGACAGTAAAGATTGCCCCAGGTATTCAGGCCTGACGCTAAGCAATGTAAAAGTAGCGCCTTCTCCTAAATGGCTACAGGATTACCTTAAAGCGATTGGCTTGGAGCCAATCAATAATGTGGTAGATGCTACCAATTATATCCTACATGATCTTGGTCAACCGCTTCATGCCTTTGATGCTGATAAAATTCAAGGAGGTGAAATCAAGGTGAAAAGAATGCCTGAGGGAACAAAGTTTGTCACCTTGGACGGCAAAGAAAGGTCCTTGTCTGGCCAAGAGTTGATGATTTGTGACCAACAAGGAGGGCTTTGCATCGCAGGAACTTTAGGTGGGCTGGAATCAGGTGTAAGTAACGAGACAAGTACCATTTTCTTAGAAAGTGCTTGTTTTGGGACGGATGTGGTTCGTAGAGGAGCCCAATTTCATGGGATCAAGACTGATGCTTCTTTCCGTTTTGAAAGAGGTACAGATCCCAACATGCCTGTTTTTGCGCTGAAAATGGCTGCCATATTGATCAAAGAGCTTACCGGAGCCCTTATTAGTTCTCCAATTGTTGATATTTACCCTGAACCGGTAGCGGATTTTGAAATCCCAGTAAGTTATCGACATATTGATAGGTTGATTGGGGAAGAAATAGGCAAGGACAGGATAAAGCAAATACTAGAGGCATTGGAAATAAAAGTTACCAATGAAACATCCTCCGGATTTGTGGCCATAGTAAAGCCCTACAGGGTGGATGTTACCCGAGAGGCTGATGTCATTGAGGAGATTTTGCGAATTTATGGATTTGAAGCCATTCCACTAAAAGAAAATTATCAGGCAGACTTCTTGGCCGAGCATCCGGCAAAGGATGCCAATAAGTTACAGTACCGGGTTTCTGAAATGCTTGCAGGTATTGGTTATAGTGAAATGGTGACCAATTCTCTTAGCAAGTCTAGTTATGCTGAAAATGCTACTTTCCTTGCTCCGGAAAAAGATGTCTTGATTCTAAATAAATTAAGTGAAGATTTGGGCGTGTTGCGACAAAGCCTGGTATTTACGGGTTTAGAAGTATTGGCACACAATATCAACAGGAGACAAAAAGACTTGAAATTATTTGAGTTTGGCTCGGTGTATGTTAAAGCTTCTGAAGGATACGAAGAAGGGAAAATGTTGTCCATTTTTCTTACCGGTAATGCAAGTCATGAAAACTGGATGCAGGCGGTAAAGCCTGTTGCATTTACAGATTTGTATGCTGTGGTAGAAGGATTGTTAACAAAACTAAACATTCCACAGCCCGAAGTAAATGTCATAGAATCCAGCCCCTTTTCTTTTGGCTTAACCTTAAAAGTCAACAAGCAGTTCATAGGCACAATAGGTCTTTTGTCTTCGGATATTTGCAAATTGGCAGATGTGAAACAAGCCGTTTATTTTGCTGAACTGGATTGGGAAATACTTAGTAAACTGGCTAAATCCCAGGGTAAATTTCAAGAAATTTCGAAATTTCCTGAAGTTAGAAGAGATTTATCTCTTGTAATCGATCAGGATGTTACTTTTGATCAGATCAGACAAATGGCCACTAAAGTAGGAGGTAAATTATTGAAAAGAATCAATGTGTTTGACATGTACAAAGGGGATAAGTTGGATGAAGGCAAGAAGGCCTATGCGATGAGCTTTTATCTTCAGGACAATCAGCAGACCCTCACAGACAAGGTGATAGACAAGACCATGAGCAAATTAATGCATACTTTTGAGAAAAATGCCGGTGCTTTGATAAGGAAATAATATGAGGGTTTACGAGGAGCTTCAGCGGTTAGACAATCTGGCAGAACAGGTAGAAAATAAAGTAAAATTACTTGAACAGGAAAATACTGCCCTCAAAAATCAACTTTTGGTCTATCAAAAGAGACTTTCTGATCAGGAAGAAGCACTCGAAGATTTTAAAAATCAAATTAAAATTAGTAAAATTGTAAGAAACATACCGGTAGAAAATAAAGCGTCTGCTGAATTGAGGGGGAGAATTGATGACTATATAAAAGAAATCGATAAAATTATTACTTACCTGTCTGAATAATATGGATACACTTTCGATACGAATTAAAATAGGGGATAGAGAATACCCAATGAAAGTGAAAACCGATGAGGAAGCCAGAATCAGGCGGGTGGGTAAATTAATTAACGATAAAATAAAAAAGTACAGAGAGGAATTTGGACTGGAGGATCGTCAGGACTTGCTGGCAATGGTTGCTTTCGATTGCATGGTAGAGTTCCTGGAAATTAAGGAAGACCATACGGAAGGTAGCGAGCAGGTAAAGCAGGTACTCCAACATGTCAACAAAAACCTTGAATCATTGCTTTGATTCTTTTTAGTCTCTATTGCCCAAGCAAGGCAGTTACCCATTCTATCCGGTAGATAAACTCAAATATATCTATGGGAATTTCAATATACATTATTATATCCGGCGCTATTGGCGTTTTGATCGGGGGACTCCTGGCAGGATTATTTATTAAAAATAACAGTAAGAAAATTGAGGAAGAGGCTCGGGAAAGAGCCAAAAGTCTCATCCGAGAAGCTGAAATTACAGCAGAAGGGACTAAAAAAGATAAAATTCTTGAGGCCAAAGAAAAGTACCTTAAGCTAAAATCCGATTTTGAGGAAGAAGTAGGTAAGAAAAAGAACATTCTAATAACCAATGAAAATAAGCTCAAACAGCGCGAACAGATCCTTTCCAAGGAAATGGAGCATGTAAAACGCAAAGAAGCTGAATTAGACAGTAAAAAAGAAAACCTCAATGCCCAGCTTCATGCCGTTCAAATTCGAAAAGATGAACTTGATAAGGTAACCCACCAAAGGATTACTGACCTTGAAAAAGTAGCCTTGCTTACCAGAGAAGAGGCAAGAGAGCAATTGATAGAAATGCTTAAAGATGAGGCAGCCACCAAGGCTTCTTCTCACATTAAAG
>NZ_CAXBOC010000604.1:0-3006 GCF_963976465.1 uncultured Cyclobacterium sp.
TGACCTTCAATCCTTAAAAGGATTAGAGAATATTGAGGAGGTGGGTTTTCTGGAGATAGAAAGTAATCTCGAATTAAAGGAGCTGACCGGTTTGGAAAATTTAAAGTCAGTAACCAAAATACTTTCCATAAAAGACAACGATCAATTGGGGTCCTTGGCCGGTTTAAAAGCATTGACTTCCTTGAAAGAGCAGTTTGTATTATTCGATAATAGGTCTTTAACCAACCTTCATGGTTTGGAGCAATTGCAAGAAGCCCAACAAATGCTGATAACGAATAATATCAACCTAACAAGTTTAGAAGGCTTAGAAAACTTAAATAAAGCTGAAGATATTAGGGTCTATTCCAATGGTGCACTCATAGATTTTTGTGCCCTGGCAAACTTTATGGAAAAGAAGAGAGAAGCGGATTCCTTTGTTGCTCGATTAAATGCCTTTAACCCTACCATAGCCGATTTTGAGAACAATAACTGTGTATATGTTCCTTAGAAATTGACATCAACTAGATCTTTTTTTAATTAAAATTCAGTTGTTTTAGATTTATCAAAGGACAAGGCTTAATTTCTAAAATCACAATGGCCTGCCTTCAACTTTTGAAAGTATAGCTTTAGTGGTACTTTACATAAGATTTATAAAGCATATGCATTGGATTAAAAAAAGAATTTTAGCATCATTATTTTTCCTTTTTCTTTTTGTTCAATTTGGCCAGGCACAGGTTGATGAAATCAAGGAAAAGTTTCTTAAAACCGAAGAATTGATGGTTATAGCTCACCGGGCAGCCAACCAAAATTTCCCGGAAAATAGTATTGTTGCCATAGAAGAAGCTATCCGTATGGGAGTGGATATTATTGAACTTGACATTAGGGTAACTGCTGATGGTGTAGTGGTTTTGATGCATGATCAAACAGTGGATAGAACCACCACCGGTACAGGAGATATTGAGACCTTGGATTATAGCTATCTACAAACTTTAAACTTACTTCATAAAGGAGAAGCTACCAAGGAGAAAATTCCAACCCTAGAAGAAGCATTGAAAGTTACGAAAGGGAGGATTATGGTGGATATGGACATGAAAACGGATAAAGTGGAAGAAGTGTTGAAGGTGGTAAAAGCCATGGATGTTGTTGATGAACTTTTGTTTTTCGATTCAGATTGGGATGTTTTGGCGGCTTTTCAGACAAAGCTTCCGGATGCGTTTATTATGCCAAGAACTTACAAAACAAGAGAGATTAAAAAGGCGGTTAAGAAATTTAATCCTAGGGCAGTGCATATTGACCCGAGTTTTTATACCCCTAAAACAGTGGCAAAGGCAAAGAAGTATGGGGTAAGGCTCTGGATTAATGCTCTTGGAGATGTGGACAGGGAAATGCTAGCCAATCCCGACCAAGAATGGGCACGAGAATGGTTAAATAAAGGAGCTACCATGGTACAGACTGATGTGCCAAGATTTTGGACAAAACTCAAGTAAATTGACCCTAATGATTTGAAGGTGTGATAGTGTGAGTTGTCCCAATTTTTTTATAATCTAAGGCGTTTTTTCAAGCCTTATGGACAACTTTGGTACTTTTTTGAAAAAATGATATGCCTCCTTTTCGGCTTTTGAGGGCAAATAACCCTTTGTTATTTTGTCTTTTAACCCTAAATTGGTAATAGATTATCTATGGCCAATTTAGGGTTTAAGCTTGCTATAGGCACTATACAAAATAAATAGAAGGAGAATTTCACTAGTTGCCAGGAATAACAAACCCAACAAAGCCAATACTACAGACATAAAAAGCAAGCCCGTAATCATGACCGCAATGCCAGCACCTATGGCCATGTTTCCAAATTCTTTTTTGTACCGATAAAGTCCGAACCCAAATATCATGTAAATACTTCCGAATAATATGGCTTGAGCAGCCATTAGGGGCAATGGATCTGTATCCATATTATAAAACAAGTAGAGGTCAGCAGCTATGCAAATCACAATTCCTGCAATTGCAAGTAAGGAAGCTGGTTTTATCCAATTGTTTTCCCAAATGCGCCCCATCTGATGAAATCCAAGCATAAAAAGGGAGTAGCATACCAATATGCTTATTTTGACCATAGTGTATTGCCAAGCCGAGACACTTAAAGACGGAGAAGTGCTTAACTCATAGTCCATATAAGCCTCCCAAAAGGCCAATATAAAATAGATCAATCCACTAATAAATGCCATGAGCAGCCATTGCGATTTTTCCTTTGAGGGGTTAGGTAGTGCAGCCCTTGCTTGTAATTGATCGAGGTCTATTTCCAAAGCCGCAAAGATAGACCGAACAGTGTGCGACCTAGGAGTTACTTCACCTGCCTCGATGCGTTGAATAGTGCGAACATTGATATTACAGCGGGCAACCAATTCTTCCTGAGTTAGTCCATTCGCTTTTCTTAATTCAAGGATTTTTTTTCCCAATTCCGGTTGTTCCATGAGATTCTAGTCGTTTGATTTCCTTTGCAAGGTCTGCTAAAAATTGCTAAATGGGCGAGTATCTGTTACGGATTTAACCCGACATTTACCCGACAATTGACTTATTCAATGGTTTTTGACACCAATAGTTAAATTTTTCTCATCAATAGGGTTTTTGTTCTATGAAGGATTGGGCTGTTTCGTAAGGATAATAAAATCAGCAAGGGCCATTTTGTTTTTTATATCTCTATCATTGGCAAAGCATGAAATGGTTTTTACACTTAATTTCGGTTTCATTTTTTTTAATTCAGCAACAGTTCCTAGTCGTTCATCACTATGAAACCTGCCAGTGAGGTGTAGTATTTTTGTTTTTTTGTCTTTACGCCAAGCCTTGAGAATGCTTTCAGCCATGGTAGCGTCACGGAGCAATTGAGCATGAAAAACCGATGGTCCCATACTATGTCCATGAGCACCCATGGCTTCATTGAATTTAAGCAGGTAAGGGTCTCCGGCTTCAGGAATTTTTATTTTTGCAAAAAAATGTCGGGCTTTCCGTTGGAGCTGGTCTAATGAAGCTAAGCCTTTT
>NZ_CAXBOC010000605.1:0-3003 GCF_963976465.1 uncultured Cyclobacterium sp.
GTGATGCAGATGGAGGTAGCTTTTGATTTAAAAACTGCAAAAGGTACTACATGGTCCGATAAGGTTTGGATGACGGTAAATGAAGTGAATCAACCCATGCTCAAAGCAGAAGGATTTGCCGATTTCAATCCATCTGACTTGATAGACAACTTTGATCCGGCCTTATTGGCGGCCAAGGAAGAAGGAACCGCAGATGCCATAAAAGGAAAAGAAATATTCTTAAAATACGGATGTATTGCCTGCCAGGCGATTGACGACAATGTAGCGGGCAAAATAGGTCCAAGTGTAAAAGGGCTCTATGGAGCCAGAAGGGAGTTTAAAGATGGCACTACTGCAACCGCAGACGATGCCTACATCAAGGAGTCGATCGTTGATCCGGGTGCCAAGGTTGTAAAAGGCAGAGAAGGGGAGATGCCTTCTTTCCTAGGATTACTTTCCGATCAGGACATCGAATCTGTTATTTTATATTTTAAGACATTGAAATAGGAAAGTATAGGTTATCCAAATCAATTGCGGAAAGCCATCTGAATTTTGGACGCAAATTATATTTAAAAAACGCACATAATCAATTTATGTGCGTTTTTTTATGACTTGACTGGTTTGACAGCTACTCTTAGTCTTTTGGTGGCCATTTTCCCTAGCCACAGAAGTGGGTGATATTGTTATTTATAATCAAAGGTAACTCTTCCCCCATCTAATCCCTTTAATCCTTATAAAACCCTTTCAATTTCCCAGTGTTTCAGTAAAAAGTTTCAATCTTAATAAAATTGAATTGCATTTTATCTTTGATTATCAGCCTGTTCCAAAATAAAAAAAGGTGAAAATTCCAATGTATTATATTTTAAAAGGTTAAAGAATTAATGTAAATTAGAAGTAAAAATCGCCATGAGACCATTATTCTATTTGTGTAGCCTTTGTTTGCCAATTTTAATTTTAAGTTGTCAATCAACCCAGAAAGAAAATAAAAATCCTCACATTGAAGATGAAGAGTCAAAATTGACTGTAAACCTAAGAAAAATGGTAATGTCGAAGGGTGAAGAAAATGGCTGGGAAGGGATTGAGTATACAGAAACTTGGGATCCTCAAAAAACAGCCATTATTGTTACCGATATGTGGGACAGACACTGGTGTGAGAGTGCTACTGAAAGAGTGGCAGCTATGGCTCCGGGTATGAATAAAACCTTAACGAGGGCAAGGGAACTTGGTGTTACCATTATTCATGCACCAAGCGGAACCATGGATTTCTATAAAGATACACCTCAAAGAAAAGCTGCGATTAACACCCCCATGCATAATGTACCAGAGGGTTTCCCAATTGATGATTGGTGTTACCTGGATAAGGATAAAGAAGCTGCTTTACCCATAGATGACAGTGATGGGGGCTGCGATAAGCCATGTGCTGATGGTGATCCATGTGAAGAAATGACGGCTTGGTCAAGACAGATTGCTACCATAAGTATTGAGGACAAAGATTTTATCACTGATCAGGGACAGGAAGTATATAATATTTTGGTTGAAAATGATATAGACCAGATAGTGGTAATGGGGGTTCATTTAAATATGTGTGTATTGGGAAGGCCTTTTGCCATCCGTCAGATGGCGAACCTTAATAAAAATGTGGTATTGATGCGGGACATGACAGATACCATGTACAACCCGCAAATGTCTCCTTATGTGAGCCATTTTGAAGGTACCCGTCTTGTAGTGGCCCATGTAGAAAAATATTGGGCACCCACCATGCTAAGCTCTGACTTCACCGGAGAGGCAGCCTTTGCCTTTAATGAAAAGTAGTAGGGCAAATAAGAGGGTTCTGGTAGTTATTTAAAACTAATCGAGAATAATAATTATTAACGCAATTTATTGTCATCTAAAAATCTGGGAAGCAATTTTCAGATGGCATCACATTAAATGAAGTCGAATATGCAATTTATTCCAATTTCAATAGATGATTATGTAAAAAGACACTTGAAAAACAATCCAAATGAAAAAGAAAAAGGTTTAAGGCAGCGGCTTAATTCCGCTTTAGAAGCTTTTAAAAAAGGAGTTAAATGTTCTTGTGGAAATGACATTTGGGTGATTGGCTCAGCGGTAGTTGGAAATAGCTGCTTTACTTGTATTACCGGCGAAAGGTACCCTAAGGATGATTATGAAATCGAGTCAGCAATTAAAAAGGAAAGCAAGGTCAGCGGACGAAGACACATTGACGATATTCCACCCTCTGAAATTAATGGTTTTTTTGATGATGATGGATATGAAATAAATATGGATTTAATACAAAAACCGTCCTTATGCCTTACCTGTATCAATAATGATAATCCTAACGAAGAATTGCTTTGCAATATGACACGCCATGACCAACAAAACGAGCAGGAGTTTATTTGTTTTGCTTATAGAAAAAAGAAATAAATGGAAAAGTTAATACAGTTATCCAAAGCTCATTAAGGCTGGCGATAAATTTTGTAGCGAATCAGTGCTCATTCTAAAAACTACCTTTGGCTTATTAAAGTGGCTTATTTTTACTAATATCGACTAGCTGCACTAAGGAAGTTAAATCGGAGGGAGATCACAAAAGTGTAATCCTGCTAACCGTACACATAATCCAGTAACGTTAGGGAAAACTAGCTGAATTTTTTTGGGCATAAAATTAACTAAATATGGTTGAAGATTAACCGGTTTCAAACTTAAAGAACAGTATTTTAAAATGATTTTTTACCCTCCGTATAATGGGTTTCTTTTGTTTGTGGTATTAAGGTGAAATTAGTAGGGATTGGTGATAGGATAAAAGCAAAAGAATTGGTAGTGAGTGTGATGATATGCTCATTAAAGCCTATACAAGCAAAGGGATTGATGGATGTTAACATAAGAAACAACCTGAAGAAATTCTTTGGAATGGGAAAGTGTTTTGTAAAAGGAAAATTAGGTTGCGGTGTATTGGGGCATTAAAATCTATTGAATAAGGCGTTTAATAAATAGTTAAAATAGAGCTATATTGCTTTTAAATGA
>NZ_CAXBOC010000606.1:0-2987 GCF_963976465.1 uncultured Cyclobacterium sp.
TTTAAAGGAAATATAGCCCTATTTTTATCATTTAACAAACGCCTTATTCAATAAAATTAAATTGGTAGTAATTCAACCGTATTAAAGATGCATCCTATAATTGTGGATCCTGATGAATCTTTATGGTTTCAGAGAAACCCGATTGAGAAAGGTGTATTCCATTTTTTAGGGTTTGAAATACAGTTTCAAATATATATAAAATTATTTATTAATAGAATGTTTAAAGAAATATTTAATTCAAAAAATAACCGCTTCCAATTTTTCTAACTAGCATGTTAATATACCTGGATAAATAAAATTAAAATTAGCCAAATCTCTTTATAACATCATTCAAACATGATTTAGTTTGGGAAATAAGTGAATGAATTTCTATAACCTCACATTTGTACCCATTTTTTTCTAAGAAATAATTACAATTCAGGCTTAATAACAAACAATTATAGCCCACAACACCCAATAATTTAATTAGACCATTTAATTAAAAACAATTTTAATTGAAGATAAAAATCGAGTAATTTTAAAGGAAATAAACATTAAATAAGATATCATGATAAAATCTAAATTACTTTTGTTTGCCCTATTGCTCACCAGTTTCTTAAGTACAGGAAATATGGCTTGTGCTCAGGGAGAGAAAGAGCTGACCGGCCGCTGGGATCTTACGGTAGACATGCATGGCAAAAAAGCACCATCTTGGCTAGAAGTTAAGCTATCCGGCATAAAAACCTTGGTTGGATATTATGTTGCACACAATGGTAGCGCAAGACCTATATCCAAGGTTGATTATAAAAATGGGAAAATTAAATTCTCCATCCCACCTCAATGGGACAATTCCGATCAAGACATGGTATTTAACGGTCAATTAAAAAAAGGAAAACTTTCGGGTACCATTACGCAAAGTACAGGGGAAAAGCATTCATTTACCGGAGTTAGGGCACCATCTTTGGTAAGAGAAAAAGCACCAAAATGGGGCAAAACCATCGAATTATTCAATGGAAAGACTCTGGAAGGCTGGCATGTTGACGGAGATAAAAACCAGTGGGAAGTGATCAATGGTATATTGACTTCTAATTCAGCCGGCTCAAACCTTATATCTAACAAAAAGTTTGAGGATTTTAAAATCACTGCAGAATTTCGCTATCCAAAAGGAAGCAACAGTGGAATCTACCTGAGAGGAAGATATGAGGTGCAAATCGAAGACAATTCAGGCACCCCGCCTTCCTCTATCTACTTTGGAGGAGTTTATGGTTTTTTGACACCCAATGAAATGGTAGCAAAAGGACCCGGAGAGTGGCAAACTTATGAAATCACTTTAATTGGCAGAAGAGTTACGATTATTGCCAATGGTAAAGCCATCATAACTGATCAAATCATACCCGGTATTACAGGCGGAGCCATCGACAGCAATGAAGGTGAAGCAGGCCCGATTATGATTCAAGGGGACCATGGTCCGGTTGAATTCAGGAAATTTGAAATAACACCTACCAAATAAATTATAAGATTTTATTCAAAGAAGGAGAAACTGAAAAATTTCTCCTTCTTTTGTTTTTTTATCAATGACTCATTGCATTCACTTTATTGATGGTTAAAAACATAAAATCAAGCAAAAAACTTGATAGTATACGAAGCTATTACTCATAACAAGCAGAAAAATGAAACGTAGAAAGTTTATTAGCCTTGGCACCTTGGCCGGCATTGCAGCAGGATCAGTAACTTCTTTGACAGCGAATACACCTCTAAAAAACACAGAGATTTCAAAAAGATACCAGCAAGATCAAAGTCCCTGGCCTATTTGTTTGGATACTGCAACGATTAGACCAGCCTCATTAAAGGAAAAGGTCCATATTGCAGCAAAGGCGGGTTATGATGCCATAGAACCTTGGGATAGAGAATTGGCTGAATATGAAAAG
This sequence comes from uncultured Cyclobacterium sp., assembly GCF_963976465.1. Taxonomy (NCBI): domain Bacteria; kingdom Pseudomonadati; phylum Bacteroidota; class Cytophagia; order Cytophagales; family Cyclobacteriaceae; genus Cyclobacterium; species uncultured Cyclobacterium sp. The sequence continues at coordinate 1,908 of NZ_CAXBOC010000606.1, forward strand.
GAAGGGGGTAACCTAAAAGATTTGGGGAAAGAAATTAAAGAACTGGGGATGTTTGTACCCAGTGTTATTGGTTTATGGAATGCTTTGCCTCCCACCAATCAGGCATTTGAGCAATCGCTGAAAGACACCAAAAACAGAATGCGAATGGCAGCTGACATACAATCTCAACACATCCAAACCATTCCCAATACTGTAGGAGAAAATTATGACCAAAAATACGTATCTAAGAGATACCGTGAATTAATAGAAATAGGAATAAATGAATACGGTATCAACCCAGCTTTGGTATTTGTAAAATTTTTCCCACTTAAAACTCTAGGACAGGCTACGGGAGTAGCATTAGATGCCAATCATCCAAAGGCGATGATTATTCCTGATACTTTTCACATGCACATAAGCGAAGGAGGATTTGAAGGGCTTAAATTTTTAAAGGGAGATTTAATTGCTATTTTCCAATTTGCTGATGCTCCGGCAAGCCCTGATATGGCGACTTTAGGGGACAAACACAGGGTTTATCCCGGTGACGGAATTTTACCTTTACCCGAAATATTAAAAAGCCTAAAGACTACCGGTTATAAAGGATGTATTTCCCTGGAATTATACAATCCGGACTATTGGAAACAAGACCTACAAGAAGTCGCCAATACAGGCTTAAGGAAAACATTGGAGGTCATTAATAAAGCAGGGGTGTAAGTTTCGTTTAAAAATAAGGCAGCTAATGATTAGCTGGTAGAAATCTTTAACATTAAATCCTAGATCCTACCTAATAGCTCATAATGCCATCCAATTTAATAAAGAATTCCAGAACAAGGTGTAGATAACAGCTACACCTTTTTTATTTTAATGAATGTAAAGCATGAGTAGGGATCAAGATAGGTAGGAACCATATAACCTAAGTTAATATTTGAACCATAAAAAAATGGTTATTCCGAGAATTAGCATTTTAAAGCGTAGCAATAAAGATGACAGTATCCAATGCGATACCATAAGGTGAAATCTTTCAAAGAATCGCAATGAGAGGTGAAAAAAGGGTATTAAGCAGGATTTTTTACAAAAAAGGGCATAAAAAAAGACCCTTAG
>NZ_CAXBOC010000607.1:0-2973 GCF_963976465.1 uncultured Cyclobacterium sp.
TTTTACAATTCCCTTTTTCGATACAATATCATTTACCTTGACTATTGTTACTTTTTTGCTACAGGTCAAAAAAGTAACCAATAAAACCCGCCGCTGAGTATCTTTTCGGCTAAAATTTAAGGCTACCCTCACACAGGCAAACTTTGGCATTTCAGGTGTGAGCTATTCAGCTTGCCTTTCCGGTACTTAATGCTCATATCTACGTCAAATATGCCTGTGTCCTTGCCAACCCCTACTTAAATTTCTAAACGCCGAAAATCTACAAGGCGGAAATTAATTTATCATATGACTTTAACCTAATTCAGTTTTATAAAAACCTGTCATCGGTAGGCTTAGGGAGGACTTTTAGTGGAGAAAGCTGTAAGTATCCAGAACAAGTTGAGACTGCCATTCCCTTTCCCTCCTCAGAAAACCCACTAAAAGGGTTCCCATTCTGGCTTCAGATAACTCACCTGACGTTATGATTAGGTATTGTTTAATCGCTATTAATGTTTAATTGATTCCTTTCCACAACGCTTACAATTCTGTTGTAGACTCTTTCTAATTTCAACCAAAAATTTTCTTTGCCGCTTGTATTTACGAATTGAACAACTACCGCATCAATATCACTGTGGTAACGAGCAATACTGGTGTATCCCGGGAGCCAACCTGTATGTTCATATGCATACACAGATGAATAAATAGCCTGTTCCTTATCGTTAAATAAGCTGCCATCAATTAATGCCCTAAGGAATGTCCCAACGTCTTCAGCTGTTGCAATCATAGAGCCTCCCGGTCTGGTATGATCCCATGATTTAAGGTCAGGTTCCCAGTCCATCAAGTAACCGCTCATTACCTTGTTGGAGTCTACCTCGCTGTAGAGGCTATAGGTCTCATCAAGTCCGAGCGGAATTAGAAGCTTATTCCGAATGAAATCGTGGTGAGAATAACCGAGCGTTCTGTCAAGAATTTCTCCAAGCAACAAGTAATTGGTATTGGAGTAGTCATATTTTTTATTGGGTTTAAAATCCGCCGCTTTATCATATATCAGTTCGGCTGTGGCCATATAACTTTCAGTAGTACCACTTTCGTATTCCGCTTCGTATATGAATTCCGGAATTCCGCTTCGGTGTGAAAGCATCATCCTTAGCGTAATTTGATCTGCGTAGGCTATGCGGTTGCTTACTTCGGGAATGAGTTCAACCAATGTTTGTTCGAGATCTAATTCTCCTGCAGCGACCAGTTTGGTGGTAGCTGCAGCCATATATAGTTTGCTAATACTGGCTATTTTGAACAAATCATGTGGATCAGCTGGTATTTGCTTTTCTCTATTATTGAATCCGGCACTATAAAATGAAGATTTTCCCGATTGATTCACATATACTATCATGCCGTCAAACTTGCCTTCAACGGCTTTTTGCATTTCCTCCTCAATAGATCCCGGTTGGTGAAACAGGTCCGTTATACAGCCGCTTAGAAAAGCAGCTGCTAGCGTGACGCTTAAAAGGAGATGGGCTAATGATCTTAGGGCTGGATAGTTCATAACTTACCTAATTTTAATTCTTTTTCTACAGCAATTGAATTTTCACGAAAGCTGGACTTTTCTTTCAAGCCAAAAAGTGGTCTTATCCAATTGATCCTCCTGATCAAAAACTCATAACTTATCAAACAGCCTGCAAAGGTGAGTAAGACAACTACAGCCAATTTCGCTAAAGGAGGAATGCCCATAGGAAATACAAACAAAGAGGCCAGATAAAGGAAGAACATATGTAAAATGTAAATTGGGTAAGCTGCAGTACTTAAATAGGATAGCACTTTGCTAGGCCGATTTAAATATTTATGTCCAAATCCAAAAACCGTATAAATCCAAAAATCAGATTCGACGGGAATTAAATATTGAGATAAACCAGTTGTGATTTGCTGCAAACGCAAAAGATATAGGGTAAATGCAAACAGCAATAAAGCCCATCTAAATTTTGTTACATTTTCCCAAAAAGGTAGTCCTGCATACACACAAAGGAAGCCTGTGAGAAAGGCTATCATTCCTAGCCAAAACCCATGTGGGGTCATTGCATACAGTTCGTAGTTTTCAGGTTGAACCAATTTTGCTTCTGCTATAAAAGGAATCATAAGCACTAAGAGTGCAAATGGACTTGCCATGAACCTATTCAATACTGCATATAACCTACCCTCTTGTTTGCTTTTTAGGTAAAAGAATAGCGGTGTAAAAATCAGCACATAAATAAAAATATTACCTAAAAACCATAAATGTCCCGGATTTACCATAAAGGTCAAATCTTGATTGTAATAGTATTGCCACAGCCAAACATGTAAGGGCACTATCACTAACATGCCAAAAATAAATGGAAGTAAAATTCGCTTTGTTCTTTCCAACAAAAGTTCTTTCCATGAACGTCGCTGAATGGCGAAATAGACGCCCATTCCTGAAACGAAAAACAGCAAGGGAATACGCCAGACGTTTAACATAGACATGGGTGTCCATATCCATTCCAGCGCTTCATTATTCTGGATAAACCCAATGAACACCCCCCATGGCTGAAAGCCAATTGCTATATGGTATATAAGTAATAAACCTATGGCAATTACCCTCAACCAATCGATATCATATCTTCTATTATTTATCATGGTGTAAAGATTATTGGTGGTTATTTATCAAGTCAGCAATCACTTTTCGGTCTTTTTTCAATTGATCATAGTCTAATTTTAGCCCCATTGGACCAAGGTTCTTACTTATTTCATCATATATCGGCACTACAGCTTCAAAAGGAGCTGAAACTGATTCCAGTGCAGTAGCATCATAGGAATTTTTAACTGCTATATCTGCCTTTTTCTCCAGCAGGGCCCTTACAATTTCCACTCTGCCATAAAATGCAGCTGTATGTAAAGGGGTGGAGCCATCCGAACTTTTTGCGTTTATATCTGCCCCACTCTTGATTAGCAACTCGGCCGCCTGTGTTTTTCCGAAAGTAGCGG
>NZ_CAXBOC010000608.1:0-2962 GCF_963976465.1 uncultured Cyclobacterium sp.
AGACCTATTTCGAGGGGTTTATGAAAACACAAAGGTCTTCAATAAAATCAACCAAGTGCTTGGCGTAAAATAGAAACAACCTATGGAATGCCTTTCTATAAAGAATTACTTATCGTTTAAAACTGGTCTAATCCTTCTATGAAGAGGTTTTTTCCCATAGAAATTTTTACTCGGATTATTTATTAATATTTCCTGAGCTTTCTAAGAGAGAGTTGTTACCGAAAGATCTCTTGCTGTTTCGAGATTTCAACAGGTAGTAGATTATTTATTGCATATTCAGAGTTTAAATATAGCAGTGATTACAGGAGAACAATTCTTATTGAAAACTCCAAGTTTAGTATTATATTGGAGGATGAAGTACAAAATTAAGAACTTGACTTTTAACCAGTGGGTAAAGCAAGTGAGTTTTATAGTGTTGTTTCTATTGTTGAGTTTTCCGCAATTCCTTATGGCCCAATCCAAAGAAATTATCTACGTCGGTACCTATAGCCAAAACAATAGTAAAGGCATTTATGTACTTGAATTTGACAGAGAAAATTTAACAAGCCAAATCATCCAAACCATTCATGACAAAGAAAGCCCTACTTTCTTAGCCTTGCACCCCAACAAGAAATTCTTATATGCTGCCTATAGGGAAGGAATGAGCAAACAGGATGAAGCAGGTACTGTAATTGCTTATTCTATCAACCAGGAGACCGGCAAACTCACAAAAATTAATGCTGTCTCATCTGTAGGTGCCAGTCCCTGCCATATTAGTGTGGATCCTACAGGAAATGTGGTTTTCCTCTCCCATTATAAGGGAGGCAATTTGTCTACATTTAAAATATTGGACAATGGAGGTATAAGTGAAGCAGCAACTTTTATTCAGCATACAGGTAAGGGTGTGCACCCCAATCAAACGACCGCACATATGCATGCCATGATTCCCTCAGCGGATGGTCAATGGGTTTATGCATCAGATTTAGGCATTGACCAAATTTTAAAATATAAAGTGAACCCTGCCAATGGAACCGTTGCTGAAAACCCTGTTATTTTTCAAGCTTCTCCAGGTGCCGGGCCTAGGCATTTTGTATTCCACCCAAACTTGTCATATGCCTACTCACTTGAGGAGTTGAGCAATACTGTAAGTATCTATTCTGTTGATCAAACAAATGGAGATCTTAGTCCTATTGGTAGAATTAACATGCTCAATGATAAGCTACATAGTGATTACAATGCCGGTGCTGATATTCATTTCTCAACGGATGCCAAGTGGTTGTATGCAAGCAATCGTGGACAGGACAATTTGGTCGTTTACAAAGTAGACCCTACAAGCGGATTACTTGAATTACAGGGACATGTCCCTTCAGAAGGCCAACATCCTCGAAATTTCAAAGTTGACCAAAAGGGAGATTTTGTATTTGTGGCCAATATGGAAACAGACAATATCGCCATCTTTAGCTTGGACAAAAGTACCGGAATGCTTAAAGCCACCGGTAAACACATTGGAATTCCCAGACCTGTATTTATCGATCAATTATTTATAAAGTAATTGACCTTAAAAAAAATTAAAACAAGGTTCTGCCTAAAAGCAGCACCTTGTTTTTTATACTCTATTTATTTCAAGTTATCTAAAGACAACCGTGCCAATACTACTTTTTCATAGGCATTCTCTACTCCTTTTTCATACAAGCAAAGAAACGCTCCATTGGGTAAAGCTGCCAATGCAGAATAAGCGGAAGGCCCCGTATAAAGCACTTTAGAAGCGACCCATGTCCTTCCACTGTCTTTGCTCAGCTTGATGGTCATATTTTCTCTTTTCGTACTCGCTGGGTTGGAAAACAAAACCAAATCCCCAGATTTATCCTCCGGCCAAGAATACCTTATAAATGCTGCCTGACATACCGGCTCAATTAATGTGGTTGCCTCAACAGGATCAGACCAAGTAACTCCCCCATCCCTACTAACGGACAATGCCCTTTTATTTTTTCCGTAATAGGACCTCATATTCATTAAGAGGGTTCCATTACCGTCTGCCATTTCTATCAATTGGCTTTCATTCATTTTAGGTTGGATAGCTCCACCTAGTTTCCAGGTAGCTCCATGATCATCACTGTAAATAACATGGGCTCCATATTCAAAAGGCCCTCCCCTAACATTTCCATTAGGCTCATCATAACTGTGATTGGCCGGTATCACCAAACGCCCTTTAACGGGACCATTCTTTATTTGTATCCCCATACCGGGCCCCGTAGCATACCAGCCCCATGAAGGTTCTTTGGTGGTTTCTGTAATGTCAGAAGGCAGGGACCAACTTTCACCATTATCGGTTGATTTCATTACAAATACCCTACGAGTACCTTTACTTTTTTTGGTAATTATATCACCTTCATGGTCCTCTCCTCTATTCCAAGTAAGCAATAAATGGATATCACCGGTCACTTCATCCAAGACCGGGTTTGGGTTGCCACATACAGAATTACCGTCATCCCATAGTACTTTCTGTTCAGACCATGTACGTCCTCCATCAGTTGATTTTTTCATTAAGAGGTCAATATCTCCGGTATCTCCACTGCCTGATTTCCTACCTTCAACAAATGCCAAAACAGAACCGTCTGCTGCTACAAGTAGTGAAGGGATACGGTAGGTATGGTAACCTCCTTCACCGGCAACGAAGAGGTCTTGTTCAATCGGTGTATCCGACTGAATATCCCCTTCCAATTGAGTAGTATCAGCGAAATAAAAAGAAAGTAGATAAATAAGAAAGTTGATCATGGGCGAAAATTGGTAATGGTTAATGGTTAATTATAAATGGTTAATTGTTAATTGTTAATTGTTAATTATAAATTATAAATTGTTAATTATATATTGTTAATTGGGATTTCATTAATTATTCTTTGAAATTGGCGGGGTACTTTGTGATTTGCAATAAATAGGGCTTTTGTAGATATTCATTGGCTGCTTGTTTGACTTCCAAGGCAGT
>NZ_CAXBOC010000609.1:0-2945 GCF_963976465.1 uncultured Cyclobacterium sp.
ATATTACCAATAAATGAACTAGTTTAATATTTCTCAAATACTGCCTATTATTTATAATTTTTGATATCTTTATAATCCAATCTTTAATAAATCTATATTATGAAAAAACTTATCGCATTCCTTGTCCCGTTTTTGATAACGGGCATCTCCTTTGGGGAAGAAATTAAGCCCGACGTCCTGGATTTTAATTCAGCACTGATTGAGGCCCAATTTTCAGATCTTGATCAACTGGAAGAATATGTTCTTTCTAATGAAGGGGTCACATTGAAAGAAGTGATTGCTCAAAACAATGGTTTGAATGTAAACCTTGATGCAGACATGTTGAACAACTTTGCTGTAAATGCAGGTGACCACCCAGTGGCCGGCATACCCTCTTTCCTTTGGGGATGTGTATTGGGCCCCATAGGTGTAGCCATTGTACATTTAGATGCTGAAGACAAAGATCAAACTAGAAAAGCAATTTGGGGTTGTGTAACCTTAGGTGGTGTTTATGCCCTCTTATATATTGCTTCCTTAGTATTTACTTTCTCCGCTTATCCATTTTAATGAGTATCCTTCTGAAAAAACCTATACTAATACTACTGATATTAACACTGTTGCCCGAAATTAATTTTGGGCAACAGTTTTTTAGAATAAGTGCCGACTTTTCAATCAAGGAAAAAATTGCAGATGGGACTTCCAGATTAATTATGGGGAAGGTCTATTATGATCTTTCGGCAGAAAAAATAATTTATGACATTTCCTTTCCTGAACCGGAAACTTGGGTTTTAAAGGACACTACCTTGTATCGATTTCAATCCAATGAATTATTGGACAAAACATCTTCTTTTATTATCCCTGCCTCTTCTTTTTTCCACTTTACCTTGTCCGGACAATTGGCCAATTTCGGGTTAAAAAATAGTGGTTATACCATTATAGATGTGTCCAAAAAAGAAGAACAAATTTTAACCACCTGGGAACCACAAGAAGAAAAAGTGAAAAGCTCCTTGGGTCAGGTTATCATGTCAAATTCGGACAAAAAATTACAAGCCATAGCTTTTTATAATCCCGACAATGAATTGTTAAGCAAGCAATTTTACAAAAATTATATTAATGTTTCAGGTTGTGAAGTCCCAACAGAAATCACCCAAATAAATTATCATGAGAAGGGACAAAATTACCAGATCACTTCTTATAAAAATGTGGTTATCAATGAAAAAGGAAATGAAGTTATTTACGATTACATGCTTCCTGATCTTTAGTTGTATTGGAGTAACCTTAGCTCAATCCAATAATGAAGTATTGGCATACAAAGATTTACTGGCTGAAAAAAAGAATAAAGTTCATTATAAAGCAGCTGATGAAAACAAGAATGAGATTGAAACCGTATTCTCGGGATTGTTCAAGGTTTACAAGAATTTTATCTCTTCTCAAGATGGATCAAATTGTGTGTTCTACCCCTCATGTTCAGAATACGGCTTATTGGCAGTGAAAAAATATGGGGTATTGCTAGGGACAGCAAATACAATGGATAGGTTGACAAGGTGCAATGGTTTAAGCCCTGAAAAATATGCTTGGACAGAAGACCGAACCTTAATGATAGACGAATTGAAATGAAGTATTTGTTAGCAGTAATCGTACTGCCCTTGTTTGCTCTCTCCGGTTATAGTCAAAATTTATACGATTTCGATAATTCAGCAGCTTTTGCAAGTTATCTAAGGCAAACCAATCAATATGACCTTGCCATTCCCGAATATGAAAGGCTTTTATTCATGAAACCGGGCAATTTATCTTTGGAAAAAGACTTATTAACAGTTTATTGGGAAGCAGAATTATGGGAAACAGGAATAACCAGGGCTATAAATCTTTACCCAAATGAAAATAATATGCCGAGTGAACTGGCTTTTGAATACTTGGCTTTGCTATTTAAAAACAAGCAGTTCAATGAGGCAAAATCTTTTTCAGAAAATAATTCCAATCTCAAAGCCCAAGAGCGATATTTTTATTCCGGCACCACTGATGCCCTGAGATTTCAATGGAAATCTGCCTATGAAAACTACAGTCTGCTTGAAAACAGTAATTTTCAGTCTGCTCAAAAATACATGGAAATATCTAGGCTAGCTCTTGAAGAAAAAAGAAAAAGCCCTGCACTGGCAGCAGTAATGTCCACCATCATTCCAGGTTCAGGGAAAATTTATACCGGAGATTGGAAGGATGGCTTAGTAGCACTTCTTTTTGTTGGCACCACTGCATGGCAAGCTCAAAGAGCCTTCCAAAAACAAGGTGTAAAAAGTGTCAGAGGATGGATCTTTGCCTCTATCTCTTTTGGCTTCCATATTGGTAATATTTTTGGATCACACAAGTCTGCAAAATTGATTAATCTTAAAAAGGATGAATTCCATCAAAATAAAATCGAGCATCTATTTTACTCTAATTTTTAGCTTTTGTTGCCTTGCACCGTTTTTGAGCTATGCCCAATCCATTCATCAAACATTCGATTTTGGGCGGCAACTCATGCAATTGAATCAACCTGAAAAAGCCATCGCAGCCTTTCAGCGTGTACTGTTTTTTGGGGATGAAGATTTTCAACAAAAAGTATTTCCAAATATTGCTGAGTGCTATTTTTTACTGGGTAATTATTCCTCAGCGGCTAGGTATTATGATCTCGCCTACTTTGCGGCAACTACTGATACGGCCAAAACAGATTTTACTTTTAAAAAAATTGAAAGCCTCATTCGAGAAAAATCATTTCTTTTCGCCAAAGTAGAAATATTAAACTTACCTGATAAACTGGCTCCCCCTTTGGCCAAGAAAAAAAGCCTCTACGAGGGCATTATTTACTATGGTTTAGGCGATTACGAAGCCTCAAAAGAAAGTTTTTTAATCCTTGTATCGGAAGAAAATCAAAAAAAGGACGTATTGGAGTCCTTTTCTAAACTTAAAAAGGTGGAAAAGATAAATCCCAA
>NZ_CAXBOC010000610.1:0-2942 GCF_963976465.1 uncultured Cyclobacterium sp.
AAAAAGTAATTTATGTGGATTACCCCTTTACCTTGCTTGATTATATAAAGGAACGAAAAAAACCTTCCGTGATGGCTAGGAAAAAAGCCTTGATTAAAGGGAAAGAAAGCCTAAAACCACTTACTCAATTTAGCCCTTTTCTGTATACCCTTTGTCCGCCATTAATGCTTCCGATTAATTGGCTTCCACCTGGCTTTCTGTATAATTCTCTTTCCAAATGGAATGACAGAAGATTGGCAAAATCGATTAGAAAAGCCATCAAAGAACTTGGTGAAGAGAACTTTATCTTTTTCAATTCATTTAACCCCCTCTATTTGGATAGATTGCCAAGTAAATTAAAACCTTTGGCCTTTGTTTACCAATCAAGGGATAACATTAGGGCTTTAGAACCTTACTTAAGGAAACATGGAGCAGGAAAGGAAATAGAGGCCGTAAAAAATGCAGACCTTAGTTTGGTGACTTCTCGTATGCTCCAAAAAGATTTAGAAAGCCTATCGGGAAAAAAGGTGGCCTACTTTCCAAATGCTGCAGATTTCGATTTGTTCAAAACAGCCTATAATGAACAAGTGCCTCCGCCAAAGGACCTGAAAGACATCCCTCGCCCAATTATTGGCTATACGGGTAATATTTGCCACCGCTTGGACTATGATTTGATAGAAAGTATATGCAAGGCAAACCCCGATAAAAGCCTGGTAATGGTAGGTCCCAGAAATCATCAGGGACATACCAATATAGACTTAGATTTAATTCCGAACCTATATTTTACGGGTCCAAAGAAAATTGAACAACTCCCTCAATATTTGGCGCATTTTCAGTTATTAATATTGCCTTTTCTATGCAATGAGGTTACTAAAAGTATTTACCCCCTTAAGATCAATGAATACCTTGCCTCCGGCAAACCAATAGTCGCCACTCCTTTTTCGGAAGACATAAAATCATTTCATCCCCTAATTAGCCTTGAAACAACAGCTAAGAAGTTCAACGAAGCCATAAAGAGAGAATTGGATACGGATTCTGATCAAAAAGCCAAATCCAGGTACGTTGAAGCTTCAAATAATACTTGGAAGGGCCGCGTAAAGTTATTTTGGGAATTACTCACCGGTAGTAAAACGGCTTTAGCTAAAAAGGAATAGAAAAGGTAACCTTTAGGTCAAACTGCATTTACAAACGATCATAGTCAAAAGTTTGCAAGCAAAAAAATAAAAGAAACATCAATTACTAATAGGGTATTTTTAAGCACTAACTAAACATTTTCGCTTTGAAACAATGCGGGAATAGTTCTTAATAGTATTTTAATATCAAACCAAATACTAAAGTTTTTAACATAGTCATTATCAAGACTCAAGCGCTCTTCTTCAGACATGGCACCCCGTCCTCTTTTTTCAACTTGCCAAAGCCCTGTTATACCTGCAGGCCCAAGAAATCTCAGGGCATATTTATCAGTAGTGATTTTTTCCGCCTCATATAAAGGCAGTGGTCTGTTTCCTACAAGTGACATATCACCTCTCAAGACATTCCATAATTGAGGTAGCTCATCAATACTGGTATTTCTAATAAATTTACCAATCTTGGTTACGCGAGGGTCATCTTTAATTTTAATAAATGCTGCATCTTTATTGCTGTCCTTTTTGGCCATCAGAATTTTTTCACAAACCATATTATTGTCATCATACATAGGCTGAAGACAACCGCCACCTGCTTGTTCACAAAACTCACAAAGTTCTTTAACCTCGTTAATTAGCACCTTGGTCTCAACCTCTTTCTCTTCAACGACCTCTTCTTCTTCTTCATTGTTGTATTGATTCAGGTGCTTTAGCTGTTGCAGCTTTGCATCTGCATCTGGATCCATCGATCTAAATTTATAAAATTTAAAAATATTATAACCTGTACCAACTCTATATGAATAATAAAATACCGGACCTCTTGACTCCAGCTTTATTAATATAGCCACAATCAAAAACAAAGGAATCAAAGCAATTAATATTAAACCTGAAACAACAATATCAAAAACTCTTTTGACAAAGGGGGTCTTGGACTCTTTGAGCGTAGAATATTCCTGTGCTTTCTTCTTGATTGTAGGATGCTTCAATTGAAATTCCAGCCTAGACCTCAACGATTTAGCTCTAATAGGTTTTAGAATAAAATCAGTAACCCCTGAAGAGATGGCATAAACGATATCCTCAGGCGTAGCATTATCAACGATCATAAAAAAAGGAAGATTTCCAAATCCCAATTTTTCGATGGTATTTTTTAGGGATATTCCATGCACATCCATCAATGAGGAGTCGCTAAGTATCATACAATACCCTTCCGGTGAACTAGAAAGTTGATTGTAAAAAATTATTCCATTAGAAAATACATTGATGTCAAAAATTTCTCCTACAGCACTTTTAATCGCATCAATAACTTCTTGATCTTTTGAAATCAAGGCAATTTTTTTGTTTTCTTTATTCATTTATAGAATCGGTTGCAAATTTCCCTGTCCTTCTTAAAATTGAATTTATTCGTGCTTCAAGCTCCTTGGGGTTAAATGGCTTAACCATAAAATCATCTGCCCCCATGTTCAAAATGTCTATTTTCTTTTCTGAAGAATCTGTGGCAGAAAGAACAATTAATGGGATCGAAGAGAAAAATCCACTTGATCGCACCATTTCAACAAATTCGGCTCCGCTAATTTCAGGCATGTTTAAGTCACAAATAATTATATCAGGAAGATCTCCTTCTTGCATATTTGCTATGGCATCCGCAGGTTTGTCAAATACCTTGACATCAAATTTACTTTTAAAATAATGCTGTATGATTAAAAGAACTGAAGGTTCGTCATCTATACCAAAAATTTTATACCTATTTCTCATAGTTGCAAAAGTTCATAATACTAATTTAAATACTAATAAAGGTAAAAACGAACCTGCAAATAAAAAAAGGATTTAATATTTAATTTC
>NZ_CAXBOC010000611.1:0-2935 GCF_963976465.1 uncultured Cyclobacterium sp.
CAGGTAATGACCAAGATCAGCGGCTAATTTGAGAATGGCTTGGCGGTCTTTTTTTTGAAAGGCGTAGGTAAGGTATTGGAATGTCTGGTAAGTACTCCAGGGTGATATTCCATATTTTCTCAAACTGTCTTCTCCATGCAAAATTTTAGCCTCTTGCCATGATTTGGGCAGTTTAATGATGGCACTGTCGCCATAGACATCAAGGTCTATATAATGTTTTTCTGCTTCCCCCTGAACGGCATAGCGCCTTTTGTCCGGATTTACTGCTTTGTCAGAAATATAGGCTAAATTGGGCTTGAAAAACACCATTAGTTCCGGTGGGAGAGAGAATACTGCTTGACGATTGATTAAGCGATGCGCATAAAATCCCCAGGCGATAGCTTCTTGATGGCAGGTTAAAAATAGAAAGGTACAAAACAAATAAAGTCGCATATTTTACTTGTATTATAATGTCATCTATGAAAATAGTGAAAAAATCAGAGATTGTAAAATCTTCTATTCTTTCATATTTAAACAATTGTTTTGCAATTAAAAATAAAACAGCTAAATTTGCGATCCAATATTAAGCAAAAAAGGAAAAGTTAATTATATATAGTATGGCAAATCACAAATCGGCTTTAAAGAGAATTCGTGCAAATGAAGCCAAAAGGTTAAGAAACAGATACCAGGCCAAAACCACCAGGACTTTCATCAAGAGATTGAGAAATACTGAAGACAAGGCGGAAGCTCAGGAGCTCTTAAACCAGGTTAATTCCATGTTGGACAAACTGGCTAAGAAAAACGTTATTCATAAGAATAATGCAGCTAACAAAAAGTCCAAATTGACCAAGTTTGTTAACGCACTATAAGGTCTGTTTGCATTAGATATTTAAACCCTGCTTTTAAGTAGGGTTTTTTTTATGCCTATTTTTTTATATTTTTAATAGTATTCCCAAATAAATCAGTTGGTTAGCGTCTTTCTAAAAGCCGGGAATTGATTCTTTAAAGGATTTTTGTATCTATTATATGTGTTCTTTTTGCTTATGGATGATTACCGGTCAATAAGGATATCTGCCTTAGCAGAGGAGGATAGGCCTAGAGAAAAACTGCTACTTAAAGGTAAAGCCCAGCTTTCAGATGCAGAATTAATTGCCATTTTAATAGGTTCTGGTTCAAGAAACCTAAGTGCGGTAGATCTTTCCAAGTATATTTTGAAAAGTGTAAACAACGATTTGGCTCAGTTGGCAAGGTTGTCCGTAAATGATTTAAAGAAATTTAAGGGCATAGGTGAAGCTAAAGCTATAGGGATTGTAAGTGCCTTAGAACTGGGAAGAAGGAGAAAGGAATCCGAACCCCAAAAGAAAACAAAAATCACCTCATCGGCAGATGTCTACGCCTTAATGCGGCCGGAATTGTTAGATGAAACTATAGAGTATTTTTACGTTTTGTTTTTGAATCGCAGCAATGTGGTTATTAAAAAACAGTTGATAAGTCAGGGAGGTACTTCTGCCACCATTGCAGATCCTAAATTGATTTTTAAATATGCCATGGAAAACTTGGCAAGTGCCATCATATTGGTCCATAATCATCCCTCTGGAAATTTAAAACCATCCGGTGCTGATATAAGCCTTACCAAAAAATTATCCTTGGTAGGTAAAAATTTAGAGCTTCCGGTCTTAGATCATGTGATTTTCACAGATGTTGGCTATTTTAGCTTTGCAGATGAAAGTTTGATCTAATTTACTATGAATAAAAAATCTTTATTGTTTGTCTTTGTTGGGGTGGTAGTCATTGGTTCCCTGTTATATACCTTTACAGGAACCACTGATCCTAAGCTGTATTTAGAGAATGTTGCCGCAGAAAGAGAGCGACAGTTTAAGTTCTTAAAGTATAATATTGATTCGCCTTTAGAAGAAGACCAAAAAAAAGAACTTGACTCTTTGGATTTCTATCCGATAGACCCATCCTATAAGGTTAGGGGAAGATTAGTGCCGGTGCCAAACAAAAGAATAGTTGAAATCCCTATGACGGATGGTACTTTAGAAAGATATATCAGGCACTCATTTGTAGAATTCGAATTGCAAGGGCAGTCTCTTAAACTACTATTGTTGCAGGCAGAAGACGAGGTGGATTTGAGAAACTTTTTTTTGGCCTTTGCAGATGGGACAAGTGCGGATGAAACCTATGGTGGAGGACGTTATATCAATCTTCGCCAGGACGGATCTAGTTCCATAACCATAGATTTTAACCTTGCTTATAACCCATATTGTGCTTATAACCCCGATTTTGCATGCCCGATTCCACCCAGAGAAAATATTTTAGAAATCCCTATTAGGGCAGGGGAGAAAAATTACAATAAATAATCTTTAAGTAGAGGGCAATTATTGTAAATTTGTATCTTAGTCAAAACCGTAATAATGAAAATTTCGATCAATCGACTCAAAGATTATATACCGTTCAATCAATCTACTAATGAAATTGCCGACCTGCTAACTGCCGGAGGCTTAGAAGTAGAAGGAATAACGACCTACGAATCAGTAAAAGGAAGCCTTAAAGGTATAGTAGTTGGAGAAGTGTTGAGCTGTGAGCCACACCCCAATGCAGATAAACTTAGACTCACCACTGTGGACCTAGGGGATGAGGTAGTGCCCATCGTTTGTGGAGCACCAAATGTTGCCAAAGGGCAGAAAGTGCCAGTAGCCACGGTTGGAGCTACCCTATATCCTTCCTCAGGTGAACCTTTTGTAATTAAAAAAGCCAAGATCAGAGGCGAAGTGTCTTTAGGGATGATTTGCGCCGAAGATGAGCTTGGACTGGGAGAAGGGCATGAAGGGATTCTTGTCTTAGATACCACTCTCCCAAATGGCAGTCCGGTAGGTCAGTTGTTTGATATCAAGGAAGTAGATGTACTTGAAATTGGCTTAACCCCGAATCGGGCAGATGCTGCTTCCCATCT
>NZ_CAXBOC010000612.1:0-2925 GCF_963976465.1 uncultured Cyclobacterium sp.
TTTCTTTAGGATTATTTTAATTATTCATAATAATAATAATAATAATAATAATAATAAAACTAAAAACAAAGTTATTTAATCCTAATCATGAATTTCAAAAACTATTAAGCAAATAGAAAACCCGGCGGCTGAGCGGAGCCGAAGCCAAAGGGTGACGTATCCGTATTACCTACTCGACTCCGCTCAGGATCCGGTATGATATCAAAACGCACCAAAATAGAAAATTATATTTCAAACTATTGGTCTCGTCTAAAATTTAACCTATATTCAATCCTAAGGGCTTAGCCCTGTGATAGGATTTCACCTACTATTATAAAAGAACAAATGCTACCTTGCCATTTAAACCTGAACAAAATAAAATATGGGAACTGAGAATGTAGAATTAATGAAAATAGCAAAAGCCTCTTTAAAGGGAAATTGGGGATTGGCCATAGGTACTTTTCTTTTGTATATGTTTATCATGGGCTTTTTACAAGGAATGGCAGATTACTATCCGATGATAGCCTTGGGAACCTTGTTAATTACAGGACCTATGACACTAGGCTTGGCCTATTTCTCACTGAGTATTGCCCGCAATCAAAATGCCAGGCTTCAGCAAATATTTGATGGCTTCAATAACTTTGGTACAGCTTTAGGGGCCTATTTATTGATGTTCATTTTTATACTTCTATGGATGCTTTTGCTGATAATACCCGGAATCATTGCGGCCCTTTCCTATGCCATGACTTTCTATATCATCGCTGATGACCCAAACATCGGCCCACTGGATGCCATTGACAAAAGCAAGCAAATGATGAATGGTTACAAAATGAAGCTTTTCCTTATGTTCTTGATGTTTCTTGGTATGGCTTTGCTTTGTATTCTTACCTTGGGAATTGGATTTTTGTGGTTTATCCCCTTTGCCAATGTGACCCTGGCTAAATTTTATATGGACATAAAAAACAGGAATGTCATCCCTGAGGTTATCTAAAATCAATTTACTTACAAAGCGTAAAGCTATCTCGAAGAAAAAAAAATCAACAAACCAAGTCCCTTGAATATTGTCAAGGGACTTGGTTTTCTTTTTTTAACTCAGCCAATTTAACTATTGATAGCCTATAATTTCGAATAAACATAAAACCCCGGTCAGGGGTGACATTTTTGTAGGCAGGGGCAATAGCCCCTGCAAAATGGTAAGTACGCCAACTGATTTTGGCGGTATTGTTGCTTTTTTTTCTGCAACAATACTGACAAAATCTTAACCTAAATCGAATAGTAACGCCATCTTAAAAAAACCAGGAAAATCAGGAAAAATTAAATCTAATCCCCTACCTTTATCATCTGTTTTACTGAAATCAACATATCATCTGTGTCTTTTTTAAAAGGCAAACTCGTTTGACGAGCAATTGCTCCATGGGAATCTCCTGATCTCCTATGAACAGATAATCACACCCTTTTTAATTATTTAATCAATTGTCGCATTGATTTTAAATGTTTTCAACATTTATAGATCTGCAGGACATTTATATTTAAAATGAAAAGTAAACAGTTCATCAATAAAAGCATCAACCATTTCTACACCAAAGCTTCTGAAGAAACCCGACTGGACAAAGGTATGGGCTTATTTGAATTTGAAAGAACAAAATCACTTATCGCCAAATACCTGCCTGCTACTTCTTCCTGCATCATCGATGTTGGTGGCGGTACCGGAAAATATTCAGCATGGCTTGCGCAAAAAGAACATAAAGTTCATATGGTAGAACCGGTTGATAAGCACATTAAAATCGCCTTAAAAAGAGCCAATAAACGGGGCAATAAATTTCATGTACATCAAGGAGAATCTCGAAAATTAGAATTTCCAAGTAATTTCGCTGACCTAATCATTCTCCACGGACCACTTTACCACCTTCAAAAAAAGGAAGACAGGGAATTAACGGTTCGTGAAGCAAAACGGGTTTTAAAAAACAACGGTATTGTTTTGGGTTTTGCAATCAACTATACGGCCTCAACTTTGGTAGGCCTACTAAATGGTTTGATTCACAAAAAATCATTTTTCGAAATGTGCAAAGAAGAATTAACTTCAGGAATACACAACCCACCCCTTGATTTTCCATGGTTATTGGCTGAAGCTTATTATCACAATCCCCCGCAGCTCAAAGAAGAGTTTTTGAGTCAGGGATTTATCCATTTGAATACTTATGCAGTGGAAGGTATGGCCTGGTTAGACAAGAATTATTTTGCCAACATGGAAAATAGTGAAAGAAGAAAAACATTGTTAGAACTAATTCAGCTCACTGAAAAGGATGGCAACCTACTGCCTTTTAGTCCACACATGATGATCGCAATTAAAAAAAAATCGCCCTATGAAAAATAAAGTACAATACTTCCAAGCATTGTCAGCAAACAGAGGACAGCACAATGAAATAGATTTGGGAGAACAAATTGGTCTTGATGAGCAAGAAACCCAAGCTATATTGGCTTTGCTCCTATCCGAAAATAAAATCAAATACGAGCGCAAAGGAGTCTGTAATTATTCGCTTATGAAGACAAAGAAAAAATAAAACCCTGTGTAATTCCCCCTGAAGGATCAGGGGAATTTCTATTTCATGGTTCTACTTTTCATTCCAACCCTTTGAATGCGCTTAATATTGAGCCTTATTCAATGCATAAAATTACGTTCATAGGTAATTTATTTAGCTAGGGGTAAATAACCCCTGGCTAAGTATTTTAACTAAAATTGATTTTGTCAGTATTGTTGCCTTTTTCTGCAACATTACTGACAAAATTTCGACCACCTAAAATCCAAACTAGAAATTACTTCTTTTCCTCCACATTATTTTTTTTTGGAAAACTGTTGCTTTCTTATTAACCTACTCTTTAAATACATGAAAGCATAAAACCCCGGTCAGGGGTGACATTTTTGTAGGCAGGGGCAATAGCCCCTGC
>NZ_CAXBOC010000613.1:0-2923 GCF_963976465.1 uncultured Cyclobacterium sp.
AAGGAGGTCTTTCAGAAGCCATTGCAAATGGCATATAAAAGATTTCGACTTTAAGGGAGCTTAAGAATAAAAGGGTGTAGAGAATTCTACACCCAGCCGGGGTGTAGTTTGCAAAACACCCTTCTATTATTTTCAATTTGCAATTGGAATTGGACGGAATTACCAATGATCCACAGTTATCAAACCTTCTAATCCAGCATAAATCCGTGCACTCGGACACATGTAATCCTCCCGTTTTTCCAAGATTCCTGCCCTTACCAGATTCTCATGAATACAATTGAAATGTGAAAAAATAGGGCATTTCATCTGTTTCTAATTGTTTTTCAAACTTACAGGTTTATTGGAAAGTCAACCCAAATCCACAATACAAAAGATACCGTAGAAGTCTACCATTACCACAATAGAATAGCTCTGTATAAAAGAAACCAATCAAAAGACTGTTACAATACCAATAGGGAACACTTTAGCAGTACACATAAAAAATACCTGGACTGGAGCCCTGACTACCTCAAGAAGCAGGCTGCTCCTCTGGTAACCAATGTAAAAGCATGTATTACCGAACTTTTTACCGAATCTGATTATCGGGGAACAGTCTACAAATGAACCATAGAGATAATAATGCTTGTTAAACTTTATGGCAAATAAAAGTTGGACGCTGCATGTAGCAGAGCAATATACGCCAAGGCCATATCCTATTACAGGATCAAAAATAGACTTGAAAACAACCTGGATAAAATTACCACAGATGATCTGGACAAAAAAGAGCCTCCTATTCCTACCCACGAAAACATCAGGGGGCATCTACTTACCAATAAACAAAACAATTATGATCAGTAACCAAACAGCATAAAATCTCAGACAGATGAGACTTAGTGCCTTGGCAGAACTCCACCATCAGAACATCGGTAGCAACAGGTTTACCGACTTTACAGCCAATGAATACATCGTCCTGATGGCAGACCCTGAGTGGGAGGACCGGCAGAGCAAAAAATGGCCAGGCTGATAAAAGGGGCAGTTTTTAAACAAAAAGCTATGGTTGCAGACATCGATTACAGCCATGGGCGCAATCTTGACTAATACCTGTTCACCAAACTTGCAACCATTGATTTTATACGTAAAAAAGAAAACATCATCATTACCGGTCAATCAGGAGTGGGAAAAGTTACCTCGTTCAAGCCCTAGGTAACCAAGCATGCCTGATGGGGCATAGAACAATATACAGCAATACCTTTCAAACTCTCCAAAGTGACGGTACCTATCTCAAGGAACTGCAGAAACTCCAGAACAGAGCCGTGCTTATTCTCGATAACTTAGGGCTACATGCTTTTGATACGACTGCAAGAGAAATAATATTGGATATCATTGATGACAGGCTTACCGAAAAATCAACCCTGTTATCTTCACAATTATCTGTATCGAAGTGGAATGATATTATTAGATCGCTGATGCAATCCTGGACAGACTCGTAAACTCTTCTCACAGAATAGATCTCAAAAGAGAATCTTTAAGCAAAGGAATCTTGAAAAATGAATAAAATTCACCTACTTTAAATGATCTTTCTTAGTGGAACGATTTGGCCGAAATCACTGGCATGGTCAGACCGAAATAGCCAGCAAAGAAGCGAACTCTTTTTCAGTTGGGAGCGAACTCACTACACGTGCTGAAAATCAGGAATAAGATTGGTCAAAGTATTCAAATAAAAATATCAATCAATTGTTTCATAATGACCTAATGGGCATTACTAAAGTGTATTGAAGAAATCCTTCTGGATGAGTATGCAGCAGATCCCGATTAAAATATTTGTTTTGAAGGTTTCAGATGTCTTAATGGATTCGGAAAATCTTCTACCCTTTCTGAAGAAAGATGAAAGGAATAAATCTAAAGAGTTCATCAACCTTGACTTGGAAAGAAACTATGTTGTTCATAAGGCATTTGAAAGGATAATTCTACAGCACTCCTTGAAAAAACGAACATTGAATATCAAACATGGAAAATACGGAAAGCCCTTCATTGATGATCCAAATACACTTTTTTACAACAAATCCCATTCAGGTGACTGGGTGGCTTTAGCTATCTCCACAATTGACCTTGGTATTGATATTGAAATGATCACCTCAAATAGTAATGAGGACCTAGTCCAGATGGTGTACAATGAAAAGGACTTCAATAATTTTGGAGCAACTGATGATTTTTTCACCGTTTGGAGTTTGAAGGAAGCGTACAGCAAACTGCTTGGGTTAGGTTTAAATCTTAACTTAAATCAGCTTCATATTATACCTGAGAACGGTGTATTTTCCATTCGAAAAGAAAATGTATTGTTAGCGAATGGTTATCAAATAGGTATTGACAGAGATTACAAATGTCATCTAGTAGTTGGTGTGGATTATAATCCTTCAATCTCTATAATATCCTCTACTCAATCATTAAAGATTATTAATGAACATCTACACTAAATAACCGAAAAATTACTTTCAATTTTGGACAGAATTCTCTTTTTACATGTAATGATGATTCAAAAACAAAAATAATAGTGTGTCAAGTAGGCAAATTTTGCGAAAAAATAAATGCCGCTCGCTAGTCAAGTAGGTAAAGGGGAATCCCACCCCTAAACTGCTCATCCTGGTCAATCGAGATACGTGAACCTTTTAATTGTTTATTTTTTTTAGCGGAATTCACGGATGCTGGCGCATTTCAAACGGCTCTTAATGTGCAGTCGGCTAATGCTCCATTAGGTTAGACTAAATTGTATCCCCGTCCATAATGTTAAAAAAGGTTTGGATAAAAACAGTAACTTTTCTATGGCATTTCAAAGCTTTGACCTTCCTTTCTTTAAAGTTATTGTACTTATTCATAATCCCTCCTAGGTGTAGTTTATGCCTTCGTGAGCTGGGTGTAGGTTTGCAACTACACCCTTCTATCCTTT
>NZ_CAXBOC010000614.1:0-2908 GCF_963976465.1 uncultured Cyclobacterium sp.
CCGATAAAAGGATAAACGCCTACATTGCTGATGAGCGGAAGGGCGATGCCTGTGACAATCCCCCCACCAACAATAGGTTCATAAAGTGGTTGCTTATAGCTAAAGGTGGAGGTGAATTTTTCTGCTTTATTGCCCGCTCTTTTGATCAAAATTAATCCAATGGCTGTGGTGCCGGTAGATTGACCAAATTCTCCTAAGGCTCTTAATCGCCATTCTTTGGGAAAGAAAATTTTCCCCATCAAAAAATAAATTGTAATATTATAGCCTACGCCAGCTCCACCAAGAATTAATAATGGGGCCAAATTATCCGTCAAAGCTTTAATGGAAAGGCTTCCAATGGCGGCGACGATAAGGAGGTCCAGTGAGAGGTTGGTGATATAATTGATGTGCTTTCTACTGATATAGCCTGTTAATTTTGCTTTTTCAGCAAATACTTGTACCGCTAAACCGGCCAGCATGGCCACGGGAAACAATGGAATGAATTTATTTATTTTTGACTCTTCTTGAGAAAATATAGCCATCTCACTATAAGCTAGCCCTTTTAAAAATAACCAACCTAAAATTATGGTGAGCCCAACGATGGCTATCTGTAATGGGAAAGACACCTTCTTTACTTTTTCCAAGTTGTCATCTTTCTCTCCATTGTCCGACATTTTCATATCATGTGTTTCCTCCTTGCCATTTACATTAGACATAATGGTGCCAAAAATTATGGCAGAAACTAGCCCTATGGTGGCAATACCAAGCCCTAAGTCTACTCCCTGTTCAAATTCGATGGCAGAAAATGTATTCTTTAAGCCGGCAACTGTACCATGACCACCTTGAAAACCGATGGCTATCAATGCCCCGGATACCGCATCAATGTCAAACATTGGCTTAAGCAGTAAGATGGCAATAAGTAAACCGACGATGTATTGACCTAGCGCTAAGGTATAGCCAAAACATAGGTTGGGCATGCTTTTATTTAGGATGGTCTTGAAGTCAGGAATGTTTTTACCCAGAAACAAGCCTGCAAAAACGACTACAATTAGATAAGCCGGAAAATCTTTCCAAATGTTTACACTGGCTTCAGGTAGCAGTCCTTTAGGTAGGGCATTTATGCCGATACTTTCTGAGATAAGGGGCCCCAGAAGATCCGGCCCAAGCATTAGTGCCAGCACACCACCAATTAGCGAGGCTGGGATCATTAATTTTTTTAGGAAGGCCTCTTTAAGCACATAGGCAATAAAGAGGAAAAGGGTAATCAGTAGCAAGGCATTAAAAAACTCAAATGTCGCAAATTTCTCCATGAATCTGTTTGATTTTTGTACGGCGAATTTATTCCGGATTGATTTAAGATGGCCAGGGAGCTGAGGTGTATTTGAGAACTGATAAAATTTTAAGACCCTCTGTAAATGCTGAGGTTTATCAGACATTTAGATAATTTAAGTTTATCCAAAAAAACCTTATCGGATTTTCAATAGGATGCATGTTGGAATTCCGATTGCCTATTGAGAGGATAAAGCATTCAATTCACCCCTTTGTTTTGCCATAATATTTGGCAACTAAATTTGTTTTTGGTCATTCTATAGGGCAATTATTGGAACAAAAGTTTTGCCAAAAAATAAAAAGTACAGCTTTGATTTTTATATAGTTAACAATAATAGGAAACCCAAATTGAAGTTCCTTTTTTGAATTATTATTGAGATTAGCCAACCGGTAAAAGGTGCATTATAAATAAAATGAGCATGGGCTTTTTTAGCGAAAGCGTTGTTTTGTTGGCTTTTGGAGTGTTTGTTGTCAATTATTCCTTGGTATCAGTTGATAATCTACCATAGAATCACATCCAAAACTTGGCTGTGATTGCAATTATCCCTCTCTCAAAATGAGTTCTGAAATTTGCGAAATAGTACGGTAAAGGTCATCTGCAATAGCCTAGCCCAATCTATGGGTTTTTTTAAAGGACTTTGTATCGATTATTTTACCGTTGATTTGAGCCAAATTTCGGCCAATGCCGGCCAGGTCTCTCCGGCAGGGTTGCCATTCCTTAGTCCATAGCCATGTCCTCCTTTGGGAAGTAAGTGTAAGGAAACAGGGATTTTATTGTCCCTCAATGCTGTGGCCATAACCAAAGCACTATTGGCATGCGCATCGTCGGCTGTAGCAAAAAGAAACATAGGAGGAGTGTTGTCGTCAATTTTTAGTTCAGGAGTAAGGCTTCTATTTTCACCTTTGTCAAGGTAGGCAGGGTAGATCAACATGGCAAAATTTGGCTTGGAGGATAATTTGTCCTTGGCATCCTGAGCTTTATAGGTTACCTCATTGTACCGTGTACTTGCGCGGGCTGCCAAACTTCCGCCTGCTGAAAACCCAATTACGCCAATCTTTTCAGGATCCAATTTCCATGCTTCTGCTTCGCTTCGGACAATGCGGATCGCCCGTTGTATGTCGTTCAATGCGCCTTCCTGCTTTTGCGGTACCCGGTATTCCAGGACAAAGGCTGTGTAGCCCAAAGTATTCAACCATTCAGCTACCTCATAACCTTCTTTATCGATGGCTAAAATACGATAACCCCCTCCGGGGCAGACAATAACGGCTGCTCCATTGTTTACTTTCTCATCCGGTAAAAAAACCTTTAAAGTAGGATCAGTAACATCGGTCAACCTGGTCACTCCTCCACTGTGGTTATCTGTGACCACTGCCGGGTGTTTCGGGGCTGTTTCTCCCGGCACTTTATCCGGCCAAATGTGAATGAGCTCGTCATTTTGAGCTTGCGCCATGAAAACAAGTGAGAAAAAAAAGGAGCAAAGGGTAAGCATTACTTTTATTGGCTGCGGTTGTGTTTTCATGGGAGGCTTTGGTTGTTGACTTTTAGAATCAATTCAATTTCATAAATGGTTCCGCTTGTAAATTCCCTTTTTAATAAATG
>NZ_CAXBOC010000615.1:0-2879 GCF_963976465.1 uncultured Cyclobacterium sp.
CCCCATCCTTGCCAACCTATCAATATTGGGAGATTTAATAAGAGACTGCCCATAGCAAGCCAATTCCGGTCGAAGATCATCCACCATAATAAACAGAATATTAGGCTTTTTTAAAGTATTTTTAGTCAGCTGAGCAAGGCTTTGGAAAGCTAAACTTACAAGCATAAAAAACACAATAAATTTTCTCAACATAAACTCAAAAGTTAATTAAATGGCTGAACTGAATTGTGATTTCTTTTTCAAATAGTAATTCTATTAAGAGGTAAGGCCATCTATTCTGATGGAAATTACTGATTACTCAATTTCATTTTATAAATTATCATAATCACTCATTAAATCCAAATGAAATTTTATGAAGTGAAAATATACATGCCAAAAGATCGTGATTCCCTAAAAAATACTGTGTTATGCCTAGGCCAGTATTCCTCCCGGCATGAACCAATACTTTTCACTTTTATAGGCTACTTTTCTAAAAATTTATCCACTAAAAAATAAAAAACTGGCCAATATTAATTCAGCAGGAATCAATATTGGCCAGTCCTAATTAGGTATTCCTTATAAGCAATTATATCACCCTGCTTACAGATTCCCACAGGTCAGCATTGTTGCCCAACTCTTCTTTAAGAGGAAGGGTGATTTCATTCAAATGACTGATCATATCTGAAGTAAGCTTTACTTCCATGGTCTTTAAGTTTTTCTTTACCTGATCGGCATTTCTACCGCCCACAATGGGAGCAGCCACACCCTCTTGAGCCAAAAGCCAAGCAAGGCTTAGGTTACCCATTGAAATATTGTTTTCATCAGCAAAACGCTTAATTTTATTTAAAGTTTGAAAGGTCAATGCTTCACATCCTTCATCCTGATGCCTGGCTTGTGGTCTGTCCTTTGAAAAGTGCCTTGTTCTTGCCCTATCATCAGGTACTTCAGCAGCAGAAGCAAATTTACCTGTAAGTAATCCTTGCATAATGGGTGAGTAACACAAGATTGGCACATTATCAGTTACGCATTGAGGCAGAATGCTGAATTCTATGGCCCTAAAGATTAAATTATAGGCCATTTGATTGCTACTGATTGTAAAGCCTGAGTCTTTGCAAGTATCCAAACTTTTGTTTCCGAAATTTGACACCCCATAAGCCCTAATTTTCCCTTCATCTTTTAGTTTTTGGAGTGCCCCAAGCGTGTCCACTAAGGGTATTTCAGGATTTGGCCAATGTAGTTGGTAAAGGTCTATATAATCCGTCTTAAGGTTCTTTAGCCCTTTTTCACAGGCTTTGATTACGTTTTCGGGAAGAAAGTCCTGTGGACCTACCTTAGACGCGATAATGATATCTTGCCTTTTGTCGCCCAAGGCTTCTGCCAAAAGGTTTTCAGAGGCACCATTGCCATATGCTTCTGCGGTATCAAAAGTAGAGATCCCCTTATCAAATGCTTCACGCATCGCATCCAAAGAGTCTTTCTTGTCCTGATGCCCCCAATTAAAACCGCCTACTACAGCCCAACAGCCAAAAATTAATCTTGAAATTTCAAAATCTGCATGAGGCAACTTATAATTTTCCATAATTATTATTAATGATTATATATAAAATAATTTATTAAATTTTCAATTTCAGTCCATCGTAAAAGCATATTGACCTTTAATCCCACCACAAAAACGGATTAATTATTGATCAAGCAAAAACAAATCAATCCTATTTGGTACCAGTAGATAGGCTACTCAAAAACCCGGCAATATAAGCTGCTTGCTTGGCTCGGGTTTCCTGCCCAAAATGAACATGATCAGTAAAAAGGCCTTCTCCAAGGTTTAAAGTAAATTGATGAAGGTCTATGATCGGAACCTTCCGAGATTTAAATATAGTATCTGCTACCTCATTGTACTTTGCCACATCGGCAGCATATCTGTGAAATGTTTGCTGTTTAGAATTATGTTGAGCATCATCCACCGGAGTGGTTCTCACCCAAACCATTGAGATACCTTTTTTAGTTATTAAGTCATAAATCTGCTCAAGATTTTGCTTATAGGATTCTAGGTCTACCTGTTTTTTCCCGGTTTGTACATCCGTTTTAATGTCATGAAGGCCGCAATTGATCAACAGTACATCCGGCCGAAAATCGGGTGCTTTAAGTTGATTTTGCAAATAAGCCAGCACCCTATCAGAATCACCCCCATTGGCATATTTAGGTTTTTCTTTACTTTGAGGACTGGAGGGTTCCTCTCTTTTTCTGTCATAGAAGTACTTCCCGTTCAGGTATTGCTCCAAATAGGGACCATATTGCATGGAAATGCTGTCACCCACTACAAATAACTTAGGTTTATCGGCATTGTTCCAATAAGTAATAAAAAGACCTATTGTTAATATTAATAAAATTTTGTTCACCATTATCATAGACCTTAAGGTTTACTTTTCTAGTCCCACTGAAATACATTTGCAGACAGGGTTTTGCTCCCTGGCAAAGTTTTTACCTTGACGCCACCACTTTTTCATTTGATAAGGGTCAAATATTAGTGAATTCTCAGTCAGTTGGGCAGGAGGATAATAAAAGTTCAATTTAACTTCACGATTTCCACTTAATAATTCACCTATTTTTATGTCATCACTGCTGATCTGGTCCAACATAAAATCAAAAGCCCTGGTGGTAAGCTCCAAGGCATTTCTTACTGGCCTTTTCAACTCCCTTCCCGCTTTGGCCTTCAAAACAATGACATCTACTTCAGTTGCTCCTCTGTAAATGGCCTCAGAGATGGGAACCAAGTCTGCAAATCCACCATCTGCATACTCACTTCCATCTTTTTCCAAAAGACTCATAAAAGGCACAATATTGGAAGAAGCCCAAATCCATTGACAGAAATCTATATAGGAACAATCTTTCAGCCTTTTGTA
>NZ_CAXBOC010000616.1:0-2873 GCF_963976465.1 uncultured Cyclobacterium sp.
GCAAAGATGTGGGCCTGTAGCCAGTCCTGTGCTACCTACATAGCCGATAATTTGACCTTGTTTTACGCGGGTTCCCTTTTTTATTCCTTTTCCTATTTTGGACATGTGTAAATATTGAGTGGTATAGGTGCCATTGTGTTTGATTTTCACAAAATTGCCATTGCCACCCCTATAAGTTGCTTCTAAAACTGTTCCGTCACCTACTGAGCGAATTTCTGTGCCTCTTGGGGCAGCATAATCAGTTCCTAAATGAGCTTTGTACCTTTTTTGAACGGGGTGAAATCTACTAAGACTATATCTGGAACTGATTCGGGAGAATTTCAAGGGATCTCTTAAGAATGCTTTTTTTAGACTGTTCCCTTCTTCGTCAAAGTAAGAAATGATACCGTTTTGCTCAAAAGGAATGGCATGGTATCCTTGTCCCATATGTTCAAAGTAGGCGGCCTCAATGTCTTCGATGCCTACAATTTGGTTTTCAACTACCTGCTCCTTGAAAATAACCTTGAACTTATCGTCTTTTTGAAGTCTTTGGAAATCTACCACCCAGCCATAGAGATCAGCAAATTGATCAACAAGATCAGGACCAAGTCCCAACTCAGTCATGTTTACATATAAGGAAGAGCTGATTTTGCCTCCAATTTCTCTACGATTGATCGCCATCGGTTTGTTTTCTTTATAAATTTCCGGTTGGCTAAGATTAAAAACTACAAATTCTGTCCTATTGGGTTCGTAAACAAAAAATTTAGATTTCGTGGAATCCCTTGGAGTCAGTACGGTGTACTTTTTGTTGAATGCTATTTTTTTTACATCGAATATTTCCTTTGACTTTTTAGCGATTTCATCGATAATTTGATAAGGCACATCAAAAGGGGCCAATATTGTAGACAAAGTTTGGTTTCGTTTTACCACACCTTCCACTATGTCTACATCATCCACATTGATTCCATATAATAAATTTTCTTCTTCCGGTTCAGGAGCAGATACTACTGGTTCTTGCGGTTCATCTTCCTGAACTTGAGAAACATTTCCATCGTAAATCCAAAATGCAATACAGGTAATGATAAATAATCCTCCGAAAGTCCAATATTTTTTCATAAATTCTAGGGTAATTAATATTTAGTAGGGGTTGTAATGTCGAATATCTTAGTAAATTACAATATAATTTGAGTATCCTATGCGAATATACATTTTTTCCTTCAAGAACTAAATTATATTTTTTGTCAATAAACGAGAATTCACCCAATTGTATTGCTTTATCTTGAGGATAAAAATAGCAATCTCTAGTCTGAATGATTATCTTTGGCGATTATTTGCAAATAAAAATCTAATTCAATGCTTAGAACACATACTTGTGGAGAACTCCGTCTGGAGGATTTGGATAAAAAAGTTATACTATCCGGATGGGTGCAAAGGGTAAGAAATAAGGGAGGATTAGCATGGGTAGACCTTAGGGATCGTTATGGTGTTACCCAGCTGATTTTTGAAGAAGGGGCCGTGGCTCCTGAGCTTTTAAAAACTGCAACAACCTTGGGACGGGAGTATGTCGTTCAGGCTGAAGGTGTGGTGATTGAACGTGCTTCAAAAAATGATAAAATCCCTACCGGATCAATTGAAATTCGCGTAAGTGAATTGAAGGTATTAAATAAGGCCAAAGTGCCACCATTCATCATTGAAGACGAGACAGATGGAGGGGAAGAGTTGAGAATGAAGTACCGTTACCTGGACTTGAGAAGGAATGTGGTTAGAGAAAAGCTGCAACTGAGACATCGCATGATGCAGGAGACCAGAAAATACATGGATGGACAAGATTTTATGGAGGTGGAAACACCCGTATTGATCAAGTCCACTCCTGAGGGAGCCAGAGACTTTGTTGTTCCTAGCAGGGTTCATGGAGGGGAATTTTATGCCTTACCTCAATCTCCACAGACCTTTAAGCAACTATTAATGGTCAGTGGCTTTGATCGTTATTTTCAAATAGTAAAGTGTTTTAGAGATGAGGATCTCCGTGCAGACAGGCAGCCGGAATTTACCCAAATAGACTGTGAAATGTCCTTTGTAGACCAAGAGGATATTTTGGAGATCTTTGAGGGTTTGGTTCGTCATCTTTTCACGAAAGTTAAGGGGATGGAATTGGGTAATATCGATCGCATGACCTATGAAGATGCCATGCGTCTCTATGGAAATGACAAGCCTGACATCCGCTTTGGGATGCCTTTTGTGGAACTCAATGATTTGGCACAGGGAAAAGGGTTTAGCATATTTGATAGTGCAGAGCTGATCCTTGGCATCAATGCAGGGGGTGCAGCAAACTATACCAGAAAGCAGCTGGATGCGCTTACCAATTGGGTAAGAAGACCGCAAATAGGTGCCAAAGGCATGGTCTATGTCAAATGCAATGAAGATGGCACCTTTAAGTCATCAGTGGATAAATTTTACAGTCAAGAAGACCTTAAAGCTTGGGCAGACAAAGCAGGAGCTAAAAAAGGTGATTTGATATTGCTGCTTTCCGGGAGTGAAAAAGACACCCGAAAGCAAATGTCCGAATTAAGGCTTAAAATGGGGGATGATTTGGGATTGAGAGACAAATCTGTTTATAAACCGCTTTGGGTGCTGGATTTTCCATTGCTTGAATGGGATGAAGAAACGGCCAGGTATCATGCCATGCACCACCCTTTTACTTCTCCTAAAAAAGAGGACATGGAACTTCTCGACAAAGATCCCGGAAAGGTTCGCGCCAATGCCTATGATTTGGTTATCAATGGAGTAGAAATCGGTGGTGGTTCCATTAGAATTCATGACAAGGAAACCCAGCAAATGATGTTCAGGCATCTGGGCTTTACAGAAGAAGAAGCCCAATCACAATTTGGGTTTCT
>NZ_CAXBOC010000617.1:0-2862 GCF_963976465.1 uncultured Cyclobacterium sp.
CCGAATAAAGAGGTGGGGATTATTCCAAAGTCTTGGTTTGTAAATTATGGGGAGATTTTTTCCTTTATTGAAGAGGAGCAGAATACCGATGGAAAATATAAATTAAAGAAACACCATATAGCCTTGGCTCAGGAGTTGGAAAAAGGCAACCTGGTCAAACTCGGCTTAAGCGAGAAATTAAATAAGTTAAAGGACTTTTCTACAATTGAAGATTATGAATTGTCTAACTATTTTAAGGGGACCTTGAGGCCTTACCAAAAAGCCGGATATAACTGGATGCGTTTCCTAAATGACTACAATTTTGGGGGCTGTTTGGCAGATGATATGGGGTTGGGAAAAACCGTCCAAACATTGGCTCTGTTGGCCATGGAAAAGGAGCGTTCTGAAGGAACCACCTCTTTGCTGGTCATGCCAACTTCCTTGATTTATAACTGGGAGCTTGAAGCCAGGAAATTTACACCAAAATTAAAAATCCTGATTTATACAGGTACTCAGCGGGTAAAAGATTGTAGGTTATTTGAACGTTATGACTTAGTGCTTACTTCTTATGGGATCACAAGATTAGATATTAATGTTCTTAAGGAATTTTATTTCAATTACATTATTCTTGACGAAAGTCAGGCCATAAAAAATCCAGACAGTATTATTTCCAAGGCTGTGGTGCAATTGAAAAGTAACCACAAATTAATACTTACCGGTACCCCGGTGGAAAATGGGACAATGGATCTGTGGTCACAGATGAATTTTATCAATAGAGGGCTATTGGCAGGCCAGACGGCATTTAAAAAGCAATTTTTATTGCCTATTGAAAAAAAGAATGACAAAGATAAAATATTGAAGCTCAATGCTATGATCAAGCCTTTTATCTTGAGAAGATTAAAGTCTCAGGTTGCTACCGACCTGCCTGAAAAAGTTGTAAACGTTAAATATTCGTCTATGACACCTGATCAGGAGCAGGCCTATGAAGATGTGAAGAACTACTTCAGAGAACAGATCATTGATGAAGCGGCAAAGATCGGTAAATCCCAAAAATCGCTTACCTTGTTGCGTGGGCTAACTCAATTGAGGCAAATGGCCAATCATCCCAGGATGGCAGATGATAGTTATAATGGAGATTCAGGGAAATTGGAAGATATTTCTCATATGGTGAAGTCTACTGTCAGCGAAGGCCATAAAGTTTTGATATTTAGTCAATTTGTAAAACATCTCAGCATTGTTAAAGATTTTCTAAATGATGAAAAAATACCTTTTGCCTATCTTGATGGAGCGACTGTAGACCGGCAAAAGGAAGTGGCTTCCTTTCAAGAAAATCCGGATATCAAAGTTTTTCTGATTTCCTTAAAAGCAGGTGGCGTAGGGCTCAACTTAACAGAAGCAGAATATGTATTTCTGCTGGACCCTTGGTGGAATCCGGCCGTAGAAGCGCAGGCCATTGATAGGGCTCACCGAATAGGGCAAAAAAACAAAGTCATTATATACAAATTTATCACACGTAATTCTGTTGAAGAAAAAATAATGGAACTTCAGGAGCGTAAAATGGCCCTCGCAGGTGAATTGATTAGTACCGAAGAGAGCTTTATAAAGAGCCTGAACCAGGAGGATATCGTTGCTTTACTCGACTAATAACTCCCTTGCTCAATAAAATTAATTCATTCACAATAGCACTATAAAAATGCATACAGCCATTTTAATTGTACAATGCAAGGATAACAAAGGTATAGTAGCCGCTGTATCTCAATTTCTTTACGAAAACAATGGCAACATCTTAGCCGTAGATCAGTACATCGATGAAGAATTAGGTGATTTTTTTATGCGTGCAGAGTGGGAGCTGGAAACCTTTGCCATTGAAAAGGATTCCATTTTGCAAGAATTCAAAAAAAATGTAGGGATCAAATATGAAATGGAATATTCCCTTTCATTCAATTTTCCCAAACCTAAGATGGCACTTTTCGTCTCCAAATTATCGCATTGCCTCTTTGATATTTTGAGCCGATATTATTCAGGCCAATTCAATGTGGAGATTCCTTTGGTGATTTCCAATCATCCGGATCTGGAGCCAGTAGTAAAAGCATTTGGCATTCCTTATTATCATTTGCCTGTGACCAAGGATAACAAGTTGGAGCAGGAGAAAAAGCAGCTGGAACTGATGAAAGAGCATCAGGTAGACTTTGTTGTTTTGGCCAGGTACATGCAAATCTTATCAGGGGACTTTATAAAGAATTTCCCCAACAGCATCATTAATATTCATCATTCATTTTTACCTGCTTTTGTGGGGGCGAAACCTTATCATGCAGCCTATAAACGTGGTGTGAAAATCATTGGTGCTACCGCTCACTATGTTACCGAAGAGCTTGATGCCGGGCCAATCATTGAGCAAGATGTGGCACGGGTTCGCCACCACAATACCATTGATGAACTGGTGCAAATAGGTCAGGATGTGGAAAAGGTTGTCCTTTCCAAAGCCATCAAATACCACTTGGCGAGGAAAATTCAAGTGGTAGGCAATCGTACAATTATTTTTAACTAGGCTTAAGCCATCCAAGACCTAAAAGATTTCTTGAAATTGTACTATTGTTCGCAGGCCATGCAGCTCTCTTTGGTGCAAGCAGCAGATTGTTCCGGATGCAAAATTATAGCTGCTCCAGTTCTACAAGAATATTTCCACTTTCATCTTGTAAGATGAGTTTGCCGGCATAATAGGAGTATTGCTTACTTGATTCCAGGTTGGATAAAAATCTTTTTTCCAGTTGCTTAAGTTTGCAGGACCTATTGTCTGTATATAAAGTAGAAAACTGAATCTGCTCCTCATTGTAAGTTGCGCCACCTCTATAATCGTTGCAACCTGCAAATCCACCGATTTCC
>NZ_CAXBOC010000618.1:0-2848 GCF_963976465.1 uncultured Cyclobacterium sp.
ATATATTTCAAAGAAATTTGAATTTCCCGGAGGAAAAATCGAAGCAGGGGAATCCCATACAGAAGCCCTAAGTCGTGAATTGTTGGAAGAATTAAACCTATCGACCACCAATCAATCCTACTTTCTGACGGTAGTTCATCAATACCCAAACTTAGAGGTAACCCTGCATGCATACCTATGTCAGGTAGATTCGGATGCACTTACCCTTCATGAACACATAAGCCATAAATGGCTAAAAGCTGAAGAATTGGGCACATTAGATTGGGCCGCGGCTGATATACCCATTGTAAATAAATTGCTGACCAACAAATAAGAACACAGTGCTACCCTTATTGAAAAATGAATCCTATTTTAAACTTTATAGCGCAAATTGACAAGCAGCATTTATGGGACAAAAAGCTGGAATTGAACCGAAAAGAATACTTAAAGGTCAAGGGAAGCATAGATACAAACCTCTATTTTGTGGTCAGCGGGAGCTTGAGAATCTATGTGTTAGAGGAATTTGATGAGAACATAATAAGGTTTGGTTACAAAGACAATTTTATCGCTGCACTAGATTCATTTATCAGCGAAAAACCTTCTGACCTTTACATTCAGGCAATCAAAAAAACGCAATTGAAGGTAAACAAAAAAGCAAGCTTCATGGCATTTATTGACAGTTCAACTGAAAACACCAAAATCTGGCAAATGATGCTTGGCGATCTGATATACCAACAAATGGAAAGAGAGCGCGACATTTTAACAAGTTCGCCCCTGGAAAGATACAAAAGGGTTTTGG
The DNA here is from genome assembly GCF_963976465.1 of uncultured Cyclobacterium sp. NCBI lineage: Bacteria > Pseudomonadati > Bacteroidota > Cytophagia > Cytophagales > Cyclobacteriaceae > Cyclobacterium > uncultured Cyclobacterium sp. Next base: position 779 of record NZ_CAXBOC010000618.1, read on the forward strand.
CCAGAAGCCCTCAATTATTTCAGGAAATCCCTAATAAATACATCGCTTCTTACTTAAGAATGACACCGGAAACCTTGTCTCGGCTCAAAAAGTCTTGATTTAAATCAATGTTTTTTTTCTGATTTAGCGCGAATTTTGACAAAAAAAACGATGAAAATAGACTCAGAAAAATTAATACAAGATTTAGTAGAACGGACTCGAATTAACATCAATCAGGTTGAAAGATTCAACACCTTATCTGAAGAGCTACTGAATCGAAAACCGGGACCGGATAAATGGAGCATTTTGGAATGTATAGCGCACCTGAATCTTTACGGGGATTTCTATATTCCTGAAATAACCAAAAGGATAGCAAAATCAAAAACCGAATCGACCAAAACCTTCAAAGCAGGTATTCTTGATAATTATTTTGCCCAAACCATGTTACCAAAGGAGAAATTAAATAAGATGAAAACCTTCAATGATAAAAATCCAATGGGTAGTTTTCTGGATAAAACAACCCTTCAACGGTTTCTTAACCAACAAGAACAACTTTTAGATCTTCTCAATATGGCAGGCAAAATAGACCTTAACAAAACCAAAACTGCCATCAATAGCCAACTCAGCACTAATCAATAGAAGTTATTTACTCAGAAACTTCCGTTCCATTGTGTACAACATTGTGTCCCCAATCTGCAATGGATTGAACCACAGGAATCAATGTTTTTCCAAAATCGGTCAGAGAATAAACTACTTTAAGTGGGGGTTTACTGGTATAAACCTTCCTTTTGATGATACCATCTTCTTCAAGGGTTTTCAACTGCAAACTTAAAGTTCGCTCTGTAACCGTAGGCATTTCTTTTCTCAGTTCATTGTACCGCATGGGCTCATTTCTTAGGTGAAATAGGATCACTGTTTTCCATTTCCCACCGATTAGCCCCATCGTTAGACTGGCACAGCATGGGTATTCTTTACCTTTAAATTTATACATTCTTTTAAAATTTTATACTATCCTATTTGACCGTTATTGCAAAGTTATAACACTATCTTTACTTTTGCAACTATAAAACTTATAGTATAAAATTATGGACATAAAAAATGTATTAAACTGGCGTTATTCCGCAAAAGAATTTGATCCAAACAAGAAAATCTCAAAAGAAGATTTTGAACAGGTAAAGTCACTTTTAAGGATGAGTCCTTCTAGTACTAATTTACAACCCTGGCATTTTATTGTTGCTTCAACAGAAGAAGGGAAAAAACGCATGGCCAAAGGAACGCAAGGCTTTTTCTCATTCAACGAACCAAAGGTTTTAAAGGCTTCACATGTGGTATTGTTTTGTTCAAGAATTACAGCAGATGAGGAATACATGCAACACGTATTGGCGGTGGAAGACCTGGATGGTAGATTTCCTAATGAACAGATAAAACAAGGCATGCATGGAGGTAGAAATGCATTTGCCAACATACACAAGTACGATTTAAAGGACTTACAACATTGGCTTGAGAAGCAAGTCTATTTAAACATTGGCAATTTCTTACTTGGAGTGGCTGCACTAGGCATTGATGCGGTACCCATGGAGGGTATTGATGTAAAAGCCTTAGATGAGGAGTTTGGTTTAAGAGAAAAAGGTTTTACTGCCGTCACAGTTGTATCTATAGGTTACAGAACAGAGACTGATTTTAACGCAACAGACAAAACTCCGAAATCCCGACTGCCTGAGCAAGAATTATTTACGCTGGTTTAGGGTTTTCTTTTGTAAATAGGGCTAAAGTAAAAGGATCCGGCCACTTAAAAGAACAAATGCCATTTAGCAAAAAAAATGACCTTCAGCAGGTCATTTTTTTTGTTTGTTAATTTATCCAATATTGAAATCCGAAATAGGCGATAGACCTTCTATTACTAGCTGAATAAATCGCGCATCATTAAAGTCTGGCAAATAAATTAATTTAGTTGGTTTTATAATTGAATTACAATTTTTTAAACAACTAAAATTCCACTAATTTAGAATGTCACAATACAAATCCTTGTAAAGACTATTCAATAATTCAGTATATAATAGCGCATTTAAACCAATGAAACCCTGCGAAAAT
>NZ_CAXBOC010000619.1:0-2839 GCF_963976465.1 uncultured Cyclobacterium sp.
TGCAGGAAGAGTCCATGCGCAAGTCCAAAACAAAGGAAGTGGTAAAAGACGATCACCTTGGAGACAAAAGAATATTGGTGGCTGAAGACAACCTTGTAAACCAAGTTTTATTAAGAAAATACCTATCCAAATGGGGTGTGGGAGAAATAAAATTTGCTGATAATGGAAAGATAGCCTTGGATTGCTTTATCAAAAACGATTTCGATTTGGTACTACTCGATCTGCAAATGCCCGAAATGGATGGTTTTGAAGTGGCAAAAATTATTCGTAAACTTGATCTGGTTGAGAAAAGAAATGTTCCAATTATAGCCCTCACAGCCGCCTCTTTACTGGAAGTGAAGGATGAGCTTGAAGCTTCAGGTATGGACGATTACGTTTCCAAACCATTTACTCCTGAGAATTTATACGGCAAAATAATTAATTATCTCTGATATGGTATGGATTTTTATGGTTAAACGGTAACAAGATTCCCCAGCTAAAATTATATCTTTGCATCTTTAATTAGACCTATGAGATGGATTTTATACATACCCCTTTGGTTGGGAATAGCCTTTAATCTACATGCCCAAGGCGATGTTTCTGAGCGGTCTACCATTTATGTATTGGCCGGTACCTCGGGAGCAAATATCAGAGAATTCAACGAGATGCTTGCTGACAAAGGCATTTCAAACCTGAGAGGAGGATATACCACCCTGGGAGTAGGTTATCAATACAGATTGTCTGATTTTATATTGGGGTTTGAACTCTATCAAAATACCGGTGCAAATTCCTATTACAGAGATTATGTTATAGACAATAGGAGTACCCGGTTTTACATGAACGTTGGCTATGCGCTTACCCAGGAAAGTAACTTCCATCTTATCCATTATATGTCTTTAGGTGCAGGGTATGTAAATTTTGAAATGCTAAAAGATCAGAGAAATGTTGAAGATTTTAGCGCATTTTTACAGCAACCTGCACAGGGTTTTATTTTGAGGGAACGTAACATCCAAAAGGGTACGCAAAATTTTGGCGGCTTTTTAACTGAAATAGGTTTCCAGTTTGGATATGATTTTAGCCTTCCCGGGCTTGAAGAAACGGTTGGGATTTTGGGAAAGTTTGGCTATTCCTTTAGCCCTTTTGAAGGGGCTTGGGAAATGAACAACGTCACATTCGATAACCTACAAAGCGGAGCCTTTTTTCGGTTGGGCGCAGGTTTGTCAATGCCTGACAAAAACCTGTTTTTTCCTGATGCAGGAATTGGTGCCCATTTTTTTTATGGCTATAACTTTACAAAGCCCGACATGCTAAATGATTACTTGGCCAACAATGGCTTGATGCCTTTTAAAGACCAGCCAAATAATTTTGGCATGAAGATCATTGGAGGAAATCGAAGATGGTTGTATTCATTTGATGTTTTCAATATAGCCAATTCCGGAAGAGCCAGTGAAAATCAAGACCACACCTTAAACAGTGTGAGGTTATACGGTAACTATGGCTATCAGCTTTATAAAATGAGAAACCTTGAGCTTGGGGTGTTGGCAGGCTTGGGATATGGCAATGTACGATATACTCTTTCTAAGGATAACAAGCCGGATTTTCCTGCTTTATTTGAAGAACCGGATTACGATGGCTACTTGAAAAGCAGTGGCTTAATGGCAAAAACCGAGGTGATGGTGGCTTACGCCATCCCGGTCTTTAAAAAGATGTTTAGGGTGGTTTCCTCGGCCCATGCAGGATACGAACAGCCATTGAATAAGTACAAATTTGGGGATTTGAATATGAGCAGTTATATGGCCGGACCCTATTTTCAAATTGGTCTTGGAATTAGGCCCTAAAGGTTCCATCCTCCTGCTTGAGATTTTAAGTTTGATGGGAGGGAAGTACATTATATTTGAGCAGTTTATATTAAAGAATAATAGGAGTACATCCAAAATTTATTTGTTTCAAAAAGTCATGAGGCAAATTTGATTTCAGAAATTATAGTTATTGATTTCTCCTATTTGTTCAATTTGTCTGGTTGGATGCATTTGTTAAACCCTATATCTCTATAGGTTATTAAAGATTTTCACAAAAAAAAGAACTTATTTACTGAATTCATGTTACTTTTGAATCGCTTATCGAGAAAGACGGAGGGTAGGGCCCTATGATGTCTTAGCAACCTGAGTTGACAAGGTGCTAATTCCCGTTCCGGAAATGCCGGATAAAGATGAGCCGCAAAAGTTAGAAATATGCTCTAGTTTTACATCGGTTCATGCTCGTATAAGCTTTTTTATTTTAATATACGATTCACATGGCAAACAGAACCAACTTATTACTTCAACAATTACAAAAGCGCATTTTGATATTGGATGGTGCTATGGGTACCATGATTCAAAGGTATGGGCTTAAGGAGGAGGATTTTAGAAATCAAGAGCTTGCCACTGTCAAAAAATCATTAAAAGGTAACAATGACTTGCTATCTTTGACACGGCCGGACATCATCAAAGCTATACATAAGGCCTATTTTGAAGCGGGTGCAGACATTGTTGAAACCAATACTTTTAGCAGTACCACCATTGCTCAAGAAGACTATGGACTTGCTGAACTGGCTTATCAACTCAATTTTGAGTCTGCCAAGATCGCCCGAGAGGTGGCAGACGAATTCTCTGCCAACGAACCCGACAAACCAAGATTTGTCGCTGGAGCGATTGGGCCAACCAACAGAACTGCCTCCCTTTCTCCGGATGTAAATGACCCGGGATTTCGAGCTGTAAGCTTTGACCAATTGGTAAGTGCATACGCTGAGCAGGTAGAAGGCCTATTGGATGGAGGTGTAGACACTTTATTGGTAGAAACAGTATTTGATACCTTAAACGCT
>NZ_CAXBOC010000620.1:0-2833 GCF_963976465.1 uncultured Cyclobacterium sp.
CCATGAAAGAAAAATCAAATCATGCGTTAGAGAAAGGTCCCATTGCTTTTATGGCCAGAAACCCGATCATCACCAACCTTTTGATGGCGATATTTCTGGTGGGAGGTGTTTATACCATGTATACCGTCCAGAAAGAGGTATTCCCTCAATTTCAATTGGACATTATTGAAGTATCTGTGGTCTATCCCGGAGCTGCTCCTGAAGAGGTGGAACAAGGCATTGTGCTTCCTGTTGAGGAAAAGGTGCGGGAAGTGCAGGGGATTATGGAAATAATATCTTCGGCCAATGAGGGGTCCGGTACCGTAGAAATTTGGTTGATTCCCGGCACAGATCGAATGAAAGCCTTACAGGACATCAACCAAGCCGTAAGTCGGATACAGACTTTTCCCGATGATATAGAAAGGCCTCAAATTGTATTGCAAAACCAACAGATGGATGTGATGCAAGTAGGGATCTATGGTAATGTAAATGTTTGGACCTTAAGGATTTTGGCTGAACGACTAAGGACCAGACTGCTCAGTGATGAGCAGATTACACAAGTGGAGATAGGCAATGTACCGGATTTCGTTACCCATGTAGAAATTCCTAGAAATACGTTGTTACAATATAATCTCACCTTGGGTCAGGTAGCTGATTTGATTGAAGCTTCAAGTAGGGATATCCCTGCAGGGTCGATAGAGACCTTGTCCGGCGAAATCCTACTTCGCATGGAAGAAAGGAAGCTTATTGCCGAAGAATTTGCCAATATAGATATTATTTCATCAGCTTCGGGAGCGACCATTAAATTGGGAGATATTGCCAGCATTAGGGATGGATTTGAGGAGGTTGGGTTCAATGGACAATTTGAACAAAACACCGTAGACCTGGAAGTATTCAGGATAGGAGATCAATCACCCTTAGAAATTGAGGAAAAGGTCAAAAATATTTTGACTGAATTTGAGCCCGGCTTGCCACCTGGGGTGAAAGTAAGAATAGAAAGTAATAGGGCCGAAGATTTTCGAGAAAGACTGTCTTTGCTAACAGAGAACGGACTAATGGCCATCGTCATTGTTTTGGTCATTTTAGGTTTATTTCTTGAATATAGGTTGGCTTTTTGGGTAATGATGGGGATGACGGTGTCCTTTGTTGGTGCCATGCTTTTTCTTCCCATTGTAGGGCTTAGTATCAATATGATCTCCATGTTTGGCTTTTTGATCGTATTGGGAATTGTGGTTGATGATGCCATTGTGGTAGGTGAAAATATCTATGAATTTCGACAAAAAGGCTATTCTTATATCGACGCTGCTATCCTGGGAGCAAAAGATGTATCAAAGCCGGTAATCATTAGTATTTTAACTACTGTAATCGCTTTTGTGCCTTTATTATTTATTCCGGGGGAAACCGGGAAATATTGGTGGCCATTGCCGGTAGTGGTGATTGTGGTTTTGTTTGTATCCTTATTTGAGGCATTATTTATTTTACCTTCCCATGTAACCAAATCTCCTAGGGTAAAAAAACACGCTTGGGTACAAAAACTGGAGACCTGGCAAGGTGCTATTGCTTCCGGCTTTAACAGGTTTATCAACAAACATTACAAACCTTTTCTTGACCTCTGTTTAAGAAATAGATACCTGACTTTTTCTGCTGCCATTTCATTATTGGTTTTGGTGGGAGGTTTTGCTTACAGCGACCATATGGGAACAGTCTTAATGCCGGAGGTGGCCGCTGATGAAATAGAAGCTGCTGTTCGTCTCCCTGTCGGGACTACAAATGACCAGGCAGCAAAAGTGGCCGTTGAAATTACAAACAATACCCACAAGATGTTTGAGGATTATGATTTGTATGAGGTAGCCTATGGTGTCAAAACCAATGTTCGTGGTAAGGATTTTATTGATGTAGAAATTGTCATGAAACCACCGGATCAGCGAGACATGGGGCCCAAAGAGTTGATAGAAATATGGCGAGACAATATTGGTGACATTAAAGGAGTGGATCAAATTAATTTTGAAGCTGAACGTGGTCCGGGTGGAGCTCGGCAAGACATAAGTGTGGACCTGAGTCATCCTGACATTGAAGTTTTGGAAAGGGCCAGCCAGGCTTTTTTGGAACGCGTAGAATCCTTTACAGAAACCCGTGATGTAAGCGACAATTACAATAAGGGAAAACGACAATTGGGCTTTGAATTGCTTCCTGAAGGCCGAAATCTGGGCTTAACACCCAATATGGTGGGGCAGCAGGTTAGGGATACCTTTTTTGGCGCATTGGCCATGCGGCAACTGAGGGGGATCAATGAGTTTGAGATAAGGGTAAAACTTCCCCTTGAGGAGCGAAAAGACATCAACTATCTGGAAGAATTTATCATTCAGGCACCCAATGGAGTATCTGTTCCATTGTTGGATGTAGTTCGGGTCACGGAAGGGGAGACTTTTACCAATATCAACAGGAGAGATGGAAAAAGAGTGGTGAATGTAGGAATGGACGTTGAGCCTCCAGCCGCACAAACCAGGGTGCTTAAAGCGCTTAACCAACAAGTATTGCCACAGCTCAGAGCTGATTTTCCCGGAATTGCTTGGACCTATGAAGGAAGCCAAGCACAAATGCGGGAATCTACCGAAGCCCTCTGGTCAGGCTTTATTATCGCCATGCTTTTGATTTTCTGCCTTTTGGCAATTGCATTGAACAGTTATTCCCAACCTATCATAATAATGTTGGCCATTCCATTTGGAATTGTTGGAGCGGTTATTGGGCATATTCTTTTAGGTTACGATCTTTCTTTAGTTAGCCTTATGGGAGTAATCGCCTTATCAGGGGTGGTGGTCAACGATTCCTTAATTATGATTGACTATGCCAATAA
>NZ_CAXBOC010000621.1:0-2829 GCF_963976465.1 uncultured Cyclobacterium sp.
ACTATTTATAGATTAATTTATTTAACCTATTTTTGTTCTCGGACGACAGTAATTTTAAATTCAAACACGCTTTCTCTTACCTATATACCCAACTAATGAAAAATCACAAATACCTTTTGGTCGCGCTTTTAATTTGTTGTGCTCTAGGCTTACCTAAAGCAATGTTTGCAACTGCTTTACCAACCAATGGACCAAAACATGTTGTCTTTCTAATCAGTGAGGATCCTTTAAACTATGAAGCCCACCTTACTGTCCCTCCTTTTGCTGAGATGCTGGATGAAAAATATGAAAACTTAAAAATAACCGTGCTCAAAGGTAAGGGTACACACGGTGCCTACCGCTTTCCTAATCTTGAGATACTAGAAGAGGCGGACCTATTGGTTGTCTTTTGTAGAAGATTGGCCCTGCCTTTTGACCAAATGACAAGCATAAAAAATTACCTAAGATCTGGTAAGCCATTGGTGGGTTTGCGAACAGCCAATCATGGGTTTTCGGTGAGAGATGAAGTGGAGCCCGGTTTCGAGGGTTGGTGGGGTTTTGTGCCTGATATATTGGGCTGTGAAAACAATGGTTATTTCCCCGAGAAATTAGGGACAATTGTAAGTGCTTACCTTGGGGCTGAAAACCATTCTATTCTAAATGGTCTGGATTTAAAAAATTGGAAGAGTAAGGGACAGGTATATAAAGTTAAACCCATCATTGACCCAAATGCGGAGGTTTTACTGAATGGCAAGCCAAGAGGGAAATCTGCCATCGAACCCATAGCATGGACAAGAAATACAGCTTATGGTGGAAAGGTTTTTTACACCTCATTGGGCTATCCAACGGATTTCAAACAAGCGCCCTTTATTCAATTGCTGATCAATAGTATTCATTGGGCTTTGGAAAAAGAGTAAATAAGTAAAATGCTTCCTAAAATGAACAAGAGAAAATACCTCCTCCCTTTACTTTTTTTTGGCCTATTGGTAAATGGCCTAAAAGCCCAAAACCCTTTACCCAATTGGGAACAGGTGAGCGAAAAGGCGGACTGGCAAGCCAGGGATTCACAAGGAGAACTGGTTTACAAGGACAAACTCTGGATTTTAGGTGGCTGGTTTGACTCCCACCATGCCCCACCAAGAGATGTGTGGTCATCCGCCAATGGAAAGGACTGGAACAAAGTAGCATCAGATGCCCCATGGATCCACAGTGATCTGCCCATGACTGTTGTTTATAATGACAAAATGTGGGTCATGGGAGGCTGGTACAATGGTCGACTGGAAGGACATTCTGCCAGCAATAGCATCTGGTCCTCCACAAATGGAGCAGACTGGAAATTGGAAAAGAAAGCAGCTTCCTGGACACCTAGAATTGCTTCAACCGTAGTGGAATTCAAAGGCAAGCTATGGTTAATGGGCGGAATAGAGAATTACTATTTTGGGGATGAAAAAAGCCTTAAAAACGATGTTTGGGTTTCCGAAAATGGGAAGGATTGGGAATTGGCCACTGCCGATGCCGGTTGGTCTCCAAGAGCTTACCATCAGTCCGCTGTACTCAATGGAAAGATGTATGTTTTCGGCGGAGGCAATTATACTCCTGAATACCATGTAAAAAATGACGTTTGGGTCACAGAAGACGGCATAAATTGGGAACAGGTAACCGAAGCTGCCCCATGGCATGAGCGGATATGGTTTTCATCTGTCGTGTACAGGGACTGCATTTGGGTAATGGGCGGCTGGTCCAACAACCCTTACAAAAACTGGGGAGATGCCTGGTACAGCAGGGATGGCATAAACTGGACCGAATACAAGCCGGAAATATCCTGGCCCGGCCGACACGAACATTCCGCTTTTGTTTTCCAGGATAAAATATTTGTTGCCGGAGGCATGCTCCCTCCCCTAGTCAATGATGTTTGGTCCTTGGACTTGCCTGAAAACTGGTAAAAACCTTTTTGCCTTGGGTAGATAAATCCTAGCTAAACATAAAACAGAATATAAAGTCCTCAAAACCTAAAACAACACCCCATCCCAGATCACAAAATCACACTATCACCCCATCACAAGATCACCACATCACTTTATCATCAATAAATTGATCCCTATTAACAAATAGAGGATATAAAAGATTAGAATGATTAATCATTCTCATTTAATATCAATATTGCTAAACCTCCATCATTAAAACCCAAGTCAAAAAAGAACAAACAATTATTTAAATACCCATGCGCTTCTCAATCCGGATGAGACCCTGTTCATGATCTGAAACGTGATTCCCGACAAAATGCATAAACTCATCCATCTCTTCCTGGAATTCTCCAAAGGAGTTTTTGAGTTGACCTGTAGCATCATGTAAATAGGAAATTTTGGCATCCAAGTTGTTCAAAGCCCGCTTTATACGATGTTCAAATTCTTCAAATTTTTCCATGCTGTTTGGTAGAATTAGCTCCTTTAAATATAGTGATTTTTTTTATAGTGGTTTTAATAAGTGTTTTTAACGTATATTTCAATCTAGTAGAGAGCTAACAAGGCCATTTTTATTATGCCCTGATTCCCAAAAAGATAATTCACCATTATACAAGATGTCAAATTTTCAGTCCTAACGGGTGATAAAAAAGATAATGGCAAAAGAATGGTACACCTCATCACTACATCACCCCATCACTCAATCTCTATATCACAAATTACTGATTTTCTTCTCATTACATTCTCCACACATGTTATTAACAAGATAAAAAAGCCCGTTCACGGGAAAACGAATCCGGTTCACAAGAAAAATGATTATTCCTATATGAAAAATAATTTTAATTGGTTAATTAAAACATCTTTTAACCATAAACCAAAAAATAGCATG
>NZ_CAXBOC010000622.1:0-2808 GCF_963976465.1 uncultured Cyclobacterium sp.
AAGTTGATCCAAAGCATCAAGATCCTTTTTAACCGCCATTTTGATTGCTCTTGCAAGCCCTTTAAAAATGGCTTCTATTTTATGGTGTTCATTGTCACCTTCAGCTTTTATATTCAAATTACACTTGGAGGTGTCACTGAAAGACTTAAAGAAATGGTAGAACATTTCGGTAGGCATGTCACCAATTTTTTCACGCTTAAATTCTGCTTCCCAAACGATCCAAGGACGTCCTCCAAAATCTACTGCAACTTGGGCCAAACAATCGTCCATAGGAAGTAAAAAGCCGTACCTATAGATACCTTTTTTGTCTCCCATTGCTTTCAAATATGCTTCCCCAAGCGCTAAGCCTGTATCTTCGATGGTGTGGTGCTCATCTATATGTAAGTCTCCCTCTACCTTTATTTCGAGATCACAACCGCCATGCTTGGCAAGTTGATCCAGCATATGGTCAAAAAATGGAAGACCTGTACTGATACTGCTATTTCCTGTTCCGTCAAGGTTTAATTTAATGTCTATATTGGTTTCCGCTGTCTTTCTTACCACTTCTGCTTTTCGGGGAGGAAGTTGCAAAAATTCATATATTTTATCCCAATTGTCTACAGAAATATCTGCCTCTTTTACCTCTTCTTTTCCTAAAAAAACAGATTTTGCGCCAAGGTTTTTCGCTAGGGTTACATCGGTCTCTCGATCTCCAATTACATAGGAGTTTTCTAAATCATAGTCTCCATTAAGGTAAGCAGTAAGCAAAGCTGTTCCCGGTTTTCTCGTAGGGGCATTTTCATGCTCAAAAGTCTTGTCAATATGGATGTCCTTGAAAATAACACCCTCTTGTTCCAATGTTTTAAGCATTTTAAATTGAGCCGGCCAAAAAGTCTCCTCAGGAAAGGAATCTGTTCCCAAACCGTCTTGGTTGGTCACCAAAACCAATTCAAACTCTCCATCTTCTGCAATCTTTACCAAGTTGCTGATTGCTCTGGGGATGAATTCAAGTTTTTCCAGGCTATCTACCTGAAAATCAGTTGGGGGTTCCTTGATAATGGTACCATCCCTATCTATAAATAATAGCTTTTTTTTCATGCTTAAATTTGTTCAAGTGGTTTTAGTATGGACTTGTAGGACCTCTTTCAACGCCTGAATGAATTGCTTGTTTTCCTCTTCATTACCTACTGTTATACGCAAACAATCCTCACAGCGTTGAACCTTTGACCGGTCTCTTACAATAATCTTTTTTTCGATTAGTTTTTGGTAAACTTGATTGGCATTCGGAACTTTTGCCAAAAGAAAATTAGCAGCTGAAGGATAAACCTTTTCCACTTCAGGTACTTGTTCCAAGGCAAATTGTAACTTCTCTTTTTGTACCAATATTTCCTTTACCATGTCTTCCAATAACTTGGTGTTTTCCAAGGCCTTCAACACGGTTTCTTGGGTCAAACCACTGATATTATAAGGTGGCTTGATTTTATTAAGTATACCAATGATCTCTTTGGACGCATAAGCCATTCCCAAACGCAATGCGGCCAAGCCCCATGCCTTTGAAAGTGTCTGCATGACCAACATATTGGGATAATGGTTTAGCTCTAAACTGAAGCTAGGTTCATCACTGAAATCAATATAGGCCTCGTCTATCACCACCAAACCATCAAAATTGGTCAGAATTTGATAGATGGATTGGCGTAAAACTTTATTTCCACTAGGGTTATTTGGAGAGCAAATAAAAATAATCTTCGTGAATTTGTCCGCAGCCTCCAATACCTTTTCTACCTCAATCTCAAAAGAAGCGGAAAGGGGTACTTTTTTGGTTGCTACATCATTGATACCAGCACTTACTTCATACATCCCATAAGTGGGTGGCATGATAATGACATTATCTACGCCCGGCCTACAAAAGGCCCTGAACAGTAAATCTATGGCTTCATCACTTCCGTTACCAAGAAAGATATTTACAGGGAGGACTTGTTTTATTTCACCTAACTTTTCTTTTAGTTTTGATTGGTAAGGATCAGGGTAGCGATTAAAGGCTTGCTTAGAAACTGAGCCCAAAGCATTTTCATTGGCATCAAGGAAGACGCCATCTTTCCCTGTATATTCATCTCTGGCAGAGGAATAAGGCCTTAGAGAGGCAATGTGTGGCCTTAGTAATTTCTGAAGATCAAATGCCATTATTATTTATTTTTTTTTAGGTAATTCAAACGTATGCTTACTGCTTGTTTGTGAGCCATAAGCTGTTCGTTTTCAGCCATAACCTCTATCACAGGGCCCAATCCTTTCAATCCCTTTTCAGTGATTTTCTGATATGTGATCTTCTTTACAAAACTGTCTAAAGAAACACCGGAAAAGCTTCTTGCATAACCATTGGTAGGTAAGGTGTGATTGGTGCCTGAGGCATAATCTCCAGCAGACTCAGGGGTGTAATTGCCGATAAATACAGAACCGGCATTAATAATTCCTTTCACTATATTGTCCTCATCTTCAATATTAAGGATAAGATGTTCGGGAGCATATTCATTGATTAACTCCAAGGCGGTATTTCTCTCATTAATCACCACTGCCAAACTATTTTTCAAAGCCTTTTCTGCTGTTTTTTGTCGGGGAAGTTCTTTCAGTTGTATGTCTACCTCCTCTATCACTTTGTTTACAATGGCTTCTGTGGGGCAAACCAAGACCACCTGACTGTCTGCACCATGCTCTGCTTGTGAAAGTAAATCAGCAGCAACAAATGCAGGAATGGCGGTTTCATCCGCATAAACAAGGACCTCAGAGGGGCCTGCAGGCATATCAATGGCTACCCCTTTTTTTGCGGCCAGTTGC
>NZ_CAXBOC010000623.1:0-2787 GCF_963976465.1 uncultured Cyclobacterium sp.
CATTGAGCACCAGGTCTAAACGTAACCTTGGACTAAAACCACAGGCGGTAGCAAAACGCAAACAGGTAACGATAAAATTTTCATCTGCCAGGTTTATCAAGTCATTTTCAGACATGACCTTTGACCTTGCATACGCGGTAAGCGGGTTCAAGCTGTCTTCTTCAGTTTTTGGGTAATCATCTGCCGCCCCATACATGCTGCAGCTGGAAGCAAAAACAAAATGTTTTACCCCCACCTTTTTGGCCATTTTTGCTAGGTTAATACAAGAGCGGTAGTTAATATCTAAGGTAAATTCTTCGAATTTTTTACCCATTGGATCATTGGATATGGCAGCAAGATTCACAATGGTATCCACTCCTTCCAGTAGTTTCTCAGGGAAATTTCTTACATCTCCAAAAACCTGCTGATCCACATTCACTTCCGGGAAAGGTCCATTGCTGGTAATGCATTGAGCAAAATACCCTATGTCATACCCAATAATGGTGCTTTTTGGGTTGGCTTTTTTTAGATGATTGACTAAAACAGGGCCGATATAGCCCATATTTCCTGTGATAAGTATTTTCATTTTTGATGGTTTTAAAGGTCAATATCACCAAACTTTCCAAGGTGCATTTTTTTGATTCCACAAGTCCTCCAGGTAGTTTCTATCTCTTAGAGAATCCATGGCCTGCCAAAAGCCATTGTGAACATAAGCGGCCAAATCATGGTTTTTGGCCAATTTTTCTAGTGGCTCTCTTTCCCAAATGGTTTGGTCATTTTCTATCAAATCCAATACCCTTGGCTCTAGAACAAAGAAGCCCCCATTGATCATGGCGCCTTCATTTCCATTACCTTGAGGTTTTTCTCTGAAATTTTCTATTCTTGCAGATTTTGAGGATAAAATAAAAGCCCCAAATCTTCCGGGTTGCTTTACGGCTGTCAGGGTAGCAGAGGCGCCTTCTTTTTTATGAAAAGCAATGGCTTCACGGATATTTACATCCGATACACCGTCTCCATAGGTCATGCAGAATGTTTCATCACCAATGTATTCTTTCACTTTCTTTAGCCTCCCACCGGTCATGGTGTCAAGACCTGTATCTACAAGTGTTACTTTCCAAGGCTCAGAAGTTGCATGGTGTATGTCAATTTTATTGCTGCTTAAATCTATCGTAAAATCAGACTTGAGCAGGTGGTAAGTGGAAAAATACTCTTTGATCACCTCTCCTTTGTACCCACAGCAAATAATGAATTCATTTATCCCGTAATAGGAGTAGATCTTCATGATATGCCAAATTATAGGTTTCTGCCCTATGCTTACCATGGGTTTTGGACGTATTGAGCTTTCCTCACTTATCCTAGTGCCGAAACCTCCCGCTAAAATTACTGCCTTCATATGATAAAAAACTAGAAATATTACTGAATGCCATGGAACAATGTTCCTATGGTTTGTCGTTTTCCTTATTGTATACCGAAAGGAGGACGCTTTCAAGATGAGCTGCGAAAATTTTAGAATTAAACTTTTCTTTAAAAGTTGATTGAGATTTGTCGCTCAACTCCAGCCAAATGTCCTTGTTTTCCTTTAGTATGGTTAATTTCTCCCTCCAGCCATTTACATCATACATGTCCACCCAATATCCAATCCCTTCTTCTTCGATGTCCAAATTCAAACATGGATTATGGGTCATTATTACCGGTTTGCTAAAGGTAACCACATCCTGGAGGCTGGTCATTCCTTGACACCCCTCTTTATGCATAGGATATTTTAGCGGGATCAAAATTGCTATTGATTTCTGGTAATAGGGCACGAGGTCATAGGATAGCGTCACCTCCCAGTCGACTTCTACATTTGGTGGGATATCAACGGTTTTTGGAATCGTCTTGGGTGTGCAGAATATTTTTAGTTTGTAGTCCAAACCTCTAAATGCCTCGATGAGGGTTTCGAAGTCCCTGTCGGTATGACCGGCACTAATAAAGAACTCACAATCTTCAAATGCTTTGCGTTGGGTAGCATACCGCTCGTAATATGTCATATCCGGACCCCACTGGGCCAGGCTGAACTTGTCTTTATAGGCCTTTTCAGGGATTTCAAGAAGTGTAATTGTTTTTTCCATGAGGGCTCTGCTTAAAAAAATGGAAGCGGAATAATTTAACACATAATTTCTGGAATATAATCTGAAAAACCAATTTTCATTCCTGCCCATCCAAAACGGTTGATGGATGGTGACAACGATCGGTTTTCTAAATAGGCCCAAGGCTTTTAAAAAGAGTAAAAGTTTTGTGTTTGATTTTGAATAAGGGGAATATAAAATATCAAATTTTTTGAGATTGAATAAGATTCTAATTTGCTGGTCAAGGTGACCAATGCCAAAGAGTTTACCAATCTTATTGAGTATTTTGTATTTCTCATGGGGAAATACTGTCATCTCCACCTTCCCTCTTTGGTCCAATTCTACCTTGCCCCATACATGATGGCTGCCACTAATCCCCTTTTCCCAGAGTGAATAGGCTCTTTCCA
The DNA here is from genome assembly GCF_963976465.1 of uncultured Cyclobacterium sp. Lineage (NCBI taxonomy): Bacteria > Pseudomonadati > Bacteroidota > Cytophagia > Cytophagales > Cyclobacteriaceae > Cyclobacterium > uncultured Cyclobacterium sp. The sequence continues at coordinate 2,495 of NZ_CAXBOC010000623.1, forward strand.
TCGAGTAATTGTTAATTAAAAAGACCTTAGGCTTCATTAAAATAAAAAATTTTGTGAGGGAACATAAGGGGTATTAGTGTTTTAAATATAATTAAACATTTTTGTTTTAAACTAATTTTACATGTAATAAATAGGTTAATACATTACCTGACTTCAAATCATTTGCTTGTCAGCAGAGGTACTTTTTGAGTATATTTTATAGCCGTTAATTTGTTGATTTTTTCTTGTTTTACCTTTTCAAACGCAAGTTTGTTTTCTTCTGCTATCGGTTCTGCAGGTGGAATATCTTCTTT
>NZ_CAXBOC010000624.1:0-2776 GCF_963976465.1 uncultured Cyclobacterium sp.
CTTCTAAAGCTGACGTTATAACGAAAGAAGCAAGGATTATCAATAACGAAATAGATCCAGAAGGCAGTGGAACGATCAGAGACGCAAGCCTTGATCAAAAAGACAATACTCAAAAATTACTATTAAGCTTTGAAACAGGAGTAGAGATCCCTGTTAACAAGCGTTGGAATATTTCTTTTTCAGCAGAAAGAACTACTCGCATCTTTAAGTCCGTCAACGCTCACTTATGGTCAGGAAAATTTGCCATGGCCTACCAATTTTATTATTGATAAATTCTAAACTCTAAACCGATGAAATCACTTATCCATTTTATAGGATTATCACTAATCATAAGTCTTTTTACCTTTTGCGAGGTAGAAGTACCCGAGCTAAACCTTGATTCCAGGAGCACCTATTTTACTCCACTTGATCCAAACGAATCACCCGACCGACTATGTCAAGAGCTTGGTTTAAATGTTGGCGAACTGTTGACCGGTAAATTACCGGAATCAACATCTGGAAACCAAATAAATATATCTCATTTTCAGACCTCTGCCGAACTTTCCCCGGGTACTACCATCTATCTACCCTTAAATTATACTACGGCCAATAGCGGTAATATTGCAGGAGTCTACCTTCATATTGAAGGTTCAGATCATTATTGGAAAATTCCAATTGCTAAAATTGGAGAAAGCACTACCCAAAGCAAACACAGTCGGGTAAATAATACCTATAGCAGTATAGTTATTCCCATAAATTTACCTGATTACGTTACACCCGGGAGCTTTAACCTTATCTACTCATTATTTGATCAACAGGGTAAAATTAGCGAATCTGCATCTACTCAGGCATCTGTTAAAGCCGCTAGCGAAGGATGCAGTTTTTCAGCCAAAGGTGAAGAAGGATTGTATACCAAAAGAATAATTTTAGGAAACGACCCAGGGACCATTACTGTTAAGCATACCATGTATAGTATTCCGGATCGCATGGATATTCGTTACAATGGGAAATGGGTGGCCTCAACTGCATCAAGCCCCCTTTTACCTAATGAATTTCCTCCTTCCAGCATTTGTTATGATGGAACAGAAGGTTACGTTTCGGGATATCGGACCTATACTATCAACTACGACCCTAGCGTAAGTAAATATGTAGATATTTACATGTATGGATGTTTTGAAAGTAGTACAGCTTGGGATTTTTGGGTATCCTGCGAACCAATTGAAAAAGGATGTTGTGAAGATACACCTAGCCCACCTACCTTTAGTCCTAAAACGGTTACTTTTCCAGCAGATCACGAAGGCAAATTAAAGACAGGAGTGGTTGTTAATAAAGGAGATTATGTGTTTTTAGGAACCAAAAGCACTATTACGATAGACAGATTAGCATTACCTGTGGGCGCTGATGGTACAGAACTATGGAGTCCTGACAAATACAAAAAGTACCAAAACTACGAATTAGGACAATTAATTGCTTGGAATGGTGAGGAAGACTATGGTTTTAATAGTATTCGCCTAGGCGAAAATGAATGTAAGCAAATTATTGGGGATGCAATTGGGACAGCTTACCTTTTTTATGGTGAGAATGGAACTTTTTTCAAAGCAAAATATTCAGGAGAGATCTTGTTAGAACTAAATGATAACGATCCATCAAATAACGAAAGGGAATTTTCTGTTGAGATTTACGTCCTTAAATCAGAAGATCACTTCGGTAGAAATAAGTACAATTGTTGTCCTAATCAGGAGCCTTCTGGCCAGGATCCTTGCAGCCATAATTGGGAATCTGACAATGAAGACAGCGCAGAATGCTATCATGGAGGCTTAGATACCTACCGTGGGTCAGGTTCGAGAGTCAATAGGAGTCAATGCACATATAAAGACGGAGTAATTTTCAATGAAGGAGGAATAATGGGAACATTTGATTATGGTGAGCCAAGAACCAGACTTCATATGATCCTGGATGTTTTTCCCCATATTGTTCTAGGAGATGCCTATCAATCCACACCGGTAAAGAATATTTATTAATTATAGAAAGCTATCGAATTTTTTCATCACAGGAGCAGAATCAATCAAACGATTATATCTGCTCCTGTTTTTGTAAATTATTACTGGTTAATAGCATTATAAAATAAAGAGAATAAACCAATTAATTAGTATGGTCATGGTTCTAAACCATTAATCCTAATGCCACATAACTTTTTAAGATATAGCCCTTACCGCCGGAAGTAATTCTTTATGCACCGCCCATAATTATTTCACTGAGCCTTTTTATACTATATACTTCCAGTTCACTCAACCACCCAGTCACCCAACCCTATATCGTTTCAGTCTACCCTTTTTAAGATACTTTCCTCAAAAATAAGTGATTGGGTGATTGGCCGGCCTGAAAAGTATCTCTATTGGGACTGCTATAATTTTGAATAACTAATCTGACAATAGCCCCTTTATTTTCAACCAACCTTTTTTTAACTACCTCTTCTTTACTCACAAAATCACTACATCACTGATCACAGTTCACATCCACCTTTTTTAAGCTACTTATTTTAAAAATTTGAAATGGATAGATCAATAATCGGGCGATCGATGAAATGGAGAAGAATTCTTGTTTGGCCTTCCTAAAATATTCACTTCACAACTACCTTCTACAGACTCAGGCACCGGTAAAGAAGGATGTTTAACAATTTTAGTGCCGATAATAGGTTTTTGAAATCAATAGGATAAAATTCATTAACAATTGACAATTAACCATTTGTAATCGGTAATTACAAGTGCACCACTTTCGGTAAATAAGAATGCACCAT
>NZ_CAXBOC010000625.1:0-2770 GCF_963976465.1 uncultured Cyclobacterium sp.
TCTGGTAAAAGCAGGGGAAAATGCCACTTTTGACGAAGATTTTCCATCCAATCAATTCAATCATGCCATCTTAAGGGTTAGAACCGATGATAAAAAATATTGGTTGGAATGCACATCCAGCCATTTACCTGCCGGATTTTTGGGTTCATTCACAAGGAACCGAAAGGTATTGGTCATAACGCCTGAAGGTGGGGAAGTAGATCAAACGCCCACTTATTCTGACCCTGAATTTAACACCACTGTAGTTAATTCTTCTATCCTTTTACAACAAAATGGGAATGCTGAAATTAAGGGAACATTGTTACAAAAAGGATTCCCGGCCGAAACCACAGTCATGAAAACTTATGACAAAAAGAAGGATGAAATTAACAACCTTTTCAATGGACAAATAGGAGGAAATGGCTTAATAATTAATTCCCTTAGTTTGGACAAACAAATTGAATGGCAGGATATTCAAACTCAAATTAACTTCTCAGGAATGGTGCAAAGGTATTACAAAAGTACCGGCAAACGGGTGTTCATCCCTATTTCATGGCACACTTGGGAACCTAACATGGAAAAATCCACAGAACTTTACATAGAGGAAGTAAATATCAGAAAGCATCGCTCCTTGAACGCAGAATCAATCCCTCCTTCCCTATCCATCACTGAGGATAATTATGAACTAAAAATGGAGATTATAATTGATGATGAAAATATATCAATAAAAAAACACATACAATTCACTGACACCGACCGCCTCTCTGATGAGGAGCAAGACGAATTACTAACAGCTTTAAACAAAAAAATACAAGGAGAATTAGTTTTTACCAAACAATAACATCATGACTTTTTCAAAATTTAAAATAGGATTACTTATACTACTCATTTCCCCAAATTTTTTATTATCACAAGAGATGCGCTTTGGTAAATATAGTGATGCTGAATTTATATATAGTGAGGTAGTATTTGAACCGGAAGCAGATGCAGTAGTTTTACAAGAATCCAGTTACAATATGTTTCAAGGAGTAGTATTGGAAAGCAAAATACACCGGCGAATAAAAGTTTTAAAAGAAAGCGGAAAAGAACAAGCAAATGTCACATTGAAATACTATAAAGGGGATGACAAGATTCAAGATATCTATAAACTAAAAGCACAGACTGTTAATTTAGTCAATAAAGAAATCCAAATTGAGAAATTATCTAAATCAGATTTTTATGAAGTTGATGCGGGAAATGGATGGATGGAAATCAGGTTTACCTTTCCACAAGTACAGGTAGGCTCTATCATTGATTTCACTTATGTTAAGGCAGATAAATCCATTCTATCTATTGATGGTTGGGTTTTTCAAAATGAAATCCCTACCCTAAAATCAATCTATGACATCACCTTTCCGGATTTTATTTGGTACAAGTCTTTGAAACAGGGAATCAAAACCATTTCCCATGATTTCAAAACAAAAACCAAAGGCAATTTTAGATGGGAATTGGACAGTTTAAAGGGTTTCACTGCGGAACCTTACATGGCCCATTTCCAAGATTATTTGGAAAAAGTAAGTTTTCAGCTAGAGGGCTATGAATTTAGACAACAGGATAGTTTTGGTACGGATTTAAATCAATACAAATCACTATTTGATACTTGGCAGGATTTAACAGACTTCTTTGCCGATCGCTTAGAATTTAAAAGCTACATGTCCCCAAAAAAGAAAACACGCGAAATTACTGGTTTGGATACCGAAGGAACAGACACTTTACAGCTTGCCAAGGACATCTATAAGCATGTCAGCAATGAATACAATTATTCAGGATTTTCTGCCATTGCTCCTTCTAAAAATTTTTCGGAAACAATCGCAAGTAAAAATGGAAATAGGGCAGAAATAAATTTATCTCTCCTAGCTCATCTTAGAAATCATGGCATTATAGCCTATCCGGTTTTGATAAGTAGCAAAGGAAATGGAAGGTCTGATCTTGTACCTTTCCCTTTTGTAGACCAGTTTAACCAATTAATTGTCGTCACTTCTATTGCTAACAAAGTATATTATTTAGACGCCACAGATTCATCCATCCCTTTTGGGTACCTGCCTTCTCAATTTCTAGTCAATCAAGGTTTTCTTATGCTTGAAGAGAATAGTGGACTCATTGATATCCAAAGCCATCACTCATCAGGCTATTACGTTTTTGACAATATTCTTATTGAGGATGAGTTATCCTTAAAAAGAGAAACTGCTGTTAAAGCCATGGGCTTTGATGGTGTGTATAATACAGGCCTATTTAAGGCAGAAAACAGCTCAAGTGCTGCACTAAAGGAAAAGTTGATCACCTACCAACAGGAAAATCTTAATCCTGTCTTTACCTTTGAAGAGAATCCAAAATCAAACTTTACCATCATAAAGTACACAACAACGAAAGATCTAGACGAAAGTCAAAACTTGTATGTAAACCCATTTCAGTTATTGAGATGGGAACCGAACCCATTTGTGAGATCCACGCGAACATTTCCAATCGATTTTGATTACCTATTTACTGACAGGTATGGGGCTAAAATCGAAATCCCTGATGGCTATACTTTAGATGACTACCCTGAAGATGTCTCCATGCCCTTACCGAGTGGAGCCATGTCTTTTTCATTCAAAGTCAATATTATCAATGGTACTGCCATAATCAATTCAATAATCTCTGTTTCCAATCCACTCATTGGACCTCAAGAGTATCCTGACTTGAAATACCTCATTGACATTATTTCCAGCAAATTTAAAGAACCATTGGTATTTGTAAAAAACCAAACTTTGGT
>NZ_CAXBOC010000626.1:0-2755 GCF_963976465.1 uncultured Cyclobacterium sp.
CATCTCCATCTGTATCCTTTAGGTGTAAGATTTCTGTAGAATTGGCTACATAGACCCCACCATCACCTGGCAAAAGGCCGGTGGGAGTGAAGAGGCCTTCAGCAAAGACAGTGGACTTATCTGCTTTTCCATCTCTATCGGTGTCTTCTATGACAAGTATTTTATCATTGGCTGTTTCACCGGGCCTGATGTGAGGATAAATGGTGCTGCTCACTACCCATAATCTTCCTTGAGCATCCCAGTTCATTTGAATGGGCTTGACCACCATGGGATCAGTCGCAAATAAATTGACTTCAAAGCCATCTGCCACTTGAAACCTGTCCATTTGATCCTGTGGATCTGAAGAGGGTATGTCACGGAGAGCATTTTGCCCATAGGCTGGAAGGTTTGCCAACAGTACGATCAACATTAAAATGACTTTCATGCCTACAGCACTCGCTATATAAGGTGTACTCTGAGGCTTTTTAGTCTGGTGTTTTATAAATATTTTTAAATCCAAAATCATGGTATGGTTTGTATCTTGATAAAATGGGTCAATTGAATAAAACCCTGCAGTTAGGGCAATCGCTCAAGTTGGTAATGAAGGTTTTTGGGCTTTTTGGTTTGGTTGATCTGATCATCCAGCCAGAGGATCAATGCATCCAAAGCTGCCAAACCCTCCTTATGTCTTCCTTGCTCATAAGAGCGGAAGCCCAGGATATAGGTTCTGTTTTGAGGCCGGTATTGCTGGAAATAGATTTTATCCTTTTCTCTTATCAATTTCAGCATTTGTTCTGATTGCTGTAAGCTAGGCCCTTGTGCCAAGGGAATACCTGCTTCCCAAGCCTTTCTGCTTCCGACGGCAATGAGTTTTCCGTCCACAGACAAGGAGTAATTTCCTTTTTTCAAGCCATTCACCTTAATTGTTTCATTACCTACATTAGGTTTAGAAGCCGGGTTTTGGGTACTATTAAAGGAAATTTTTCTGGCTTTATCGGCAATGGAGAGCTTATTTACCGGTACATTACTTTCAACGCTTTTAGTAGCAGCGTCAATTTCAATGGTAGGAGTTTCCCTACTAAGCCCCAATTGATTCATTATTGTTTCAGCAAGCTGAACATATCCTTTTTCATTAAGGTGAATCCCATTGTTCTCGTAAAATTCAGCAGCAGTAGTTGTTGTAAAAGCATCAAAAACATTAACAAAAGCCAATTTTCGACTTTGAGCAATGGCATGAATTGACTGATTATAGTCGCTGTATGTCTTGTTTCTTAAGGCCAATAAATCCTCCGTTCCTGCAGCAACTTGTGGAATGGTAGAGAGTAATATTGCTTTTGCACCTATGGCTTCTACACTATCCAGCAATTGGTTCAAGCCATTTTTGAAAGCATCCACACCTTTTGAACCTTCTTGTGCTTCCACATTCCCATAGCCTATAATTACCCAATTTGGCTCTGTCGCTTTTATTTGAGAAATAAGCAAGTCGTAAGGACTTGGAGGATTGGTATAGTAGCTTCTTGCATCTCCAAATACAGTGTCACCGGACCAGCCCAGATTTCTAAAAGTGAGGTGTTTCTCAGGCCAGTAACTAGTAAGTGCATACTCAAGGAATCCGAATTCCTGCTCGTTTTCTATCAAGGCATTGCCTAATAGGGTTATTCTGTCCCCATTTTTTGGATCAAAAGATTGTTGAGAAAGTACAGTAGTATGAAATAAGATAAGTTGAAATAGTAGGAGATAATATTTTTTCATGGGATTAATTAGGCAAGTGGTATTTATTGTTAAAACAACCCATAAATATAAAAAGGAACTAAGAATATCAGGTACATTATTGGGTTAATTATATTATTGGTTGGTTTATTAGACCAGTGGCTGGTACAAAATATTGTCTGATGATTTTTTTCTTGTGTAAATATTATGGGGGGGGTTAGGTGACCATATAATAACGCAACACAATCAGTTCCTCGGATTAAATTTGTAATTACATTTTTAATTAATTAGTTTTATTATAAAATCAATTGAATATGTTGTACAAATGCTTGCAATTCACGGTTATACTATCCATTTCTTTGGCTTCATGTAACAATGTAGAAAATCAAAGCAAAGTCCTTAAAAAAATGGAGTTTGTCAAGGTTGATTCATTGGTATTTGACGAATTACAAATATTAAATGTGCTGGACTATCATCCGGAGCAGGATATTTATCTTATGGTTACCAAAGGTGTGGAAGGCAGGTATTTTATTTTCAACAGTGATGGGGAGATGCTTGCTGGAGAACTATTAAGCGAAGGACCCAATGCTTTTGGGATGGTTTTGCACCGAGCCGGATTTGTGGGGGATGAAATAATGTTTGTGAGTGATCAGGAGATTTTTATGTATGATTTAGCATTGCAGCAACTGAGAAAACTTCCCTTTGAACAAGATACAAGGGTAAGGATGATCCACACGCCATTGGATAATCTAAATGAAGTTAACATCGACGATGTCTCTTACGGAATTGCCAATTTGAGTGACAAAAATTTGGAAGAATATCCCATGGATTATTTTGATACTTTAAACTATTTTCATTTAGTAAACCCCGCGGATGGATCCGTAATCAAAGGAGGGAAAATAGATGATAGCAGTATTTTCAAACAGAATTACTTTTACCCGGGGAAGCATAAGCCTGTTTATTTTTCGGATATTAAGTCCAGGCAGATCTCTTTAATTTTACCGGCAGATAGCATTTTATTTCAATATAATAAACAGCTGGAGTTGGTCAATAAAATTAAGCTGAA
>NZ_CAXBOC010000627.1:0-2740 GCF_963976465.1 uncultured Cyclobacterium sp.
TCTTTCTTATTTCTGAAGACAATTCCAAGCACTTTATGAAGCTCTTTGATCCCAATGGTGTGGAAACACCCAATATTGAGAAAATGCTTCAATCAGGTCTTCTTTATCCCAATGCATTTTCGAATGCCCCTGTTTGCTCAGTAGCGAGAAGCACGCTTATCACAGGAACCCTCACCACTAGGACCGGGATGTATCTGCACAGGAAAATAAAGACTGCGCCCATGCCAGAAGGGCTGGAAATGTTTCCGGCTTATCTTAGGAAGGCTGGGTATTATACGACTAATAATTACAAGAAAGATTACAATGCGGTAGAAAAGGACAATGTATGGGATAATTCCTCCAATAAAGCAGCTTGGCAAAATCGACCCAACAAAAACCAACCCTTTTTTCATCAAGAAACCTTTCATGAAAGCCATGAAAGCCGGCTACATTTTTCAAATGATGTAATGGCAAATTATAAAGTTTCTGATAATCCTGCTCAAGTATTTCTTTTCCCCCAATTTCCTGATACTCCCTTGTTCAGGTATACAGTTGCTTATCATAGAGATAAAATCAGAGAAATTGATGCCTGGGTAGGAAAGAAATTGAAGGAATTGGCTGATTCCGGGGAGCTTGATAATACTTTTGTCTTCTATTTTGGTGATCATGGTGGCGTTTTGCCGGGAAGTAAAGGCTATTTATTTGAAACAGGTTTAAATGTTCCTTTGGTTGTTCGGATACCAGAAAATTACAAGCACCTGTCTCCCTATAAACCAATGGAAAGGCCTCAAGCCTTTGTAAGTTTCATTGACTTTGCACCTACGGTTTTACATTTAGCAGGTTTAGAAGTTCCGGAACCAATGGATGGAAATCCTTTTCTGGGGTCAGGGCTAAAGAAAGCCTCCTTAGAAAGCAGAGACGAGACCTATGGTCATGCAGATCGCTTTGATGAGAAATATGAAATGCTTCGATCCATTAGAAAGGGTAAATGGAAATATATTCGTAGTTATCAGCCTTATTTCCCGGATGGTTTGCAAAACAATTATCGCTATAAAATGATGGCCTTTGCCTCTTGGAGAGAGCTTTATAAAGAGGGACAATTGAATACTGAACAGGCTGCATTTTTTATGGAAAAACCGGTAGAGAGATTGTACAATTTGGAAGACGATCCTTATGAAATCAATAATTTGGCCGGAGAGGAGAAGGGAATTTTAAAAGAACTCCGAGAACGACTCAATACATGGATGATGGAAAAAAATGACCTTGGTTTTTTTCCTGAAAATGTTTTGGTGAATCGTGCTTTGAATAACCCTGTTGACTTTGGAATAAAGCAACATAAAAAAATCAAGCAGCTTATTAAAATAGCCAATTGGGCCACAGCGGATTGGGCTAAAGTAAAAGATCGGGTCCTAGAAACGATTATGGATGGAGATGAAATGGAAAGGTATTGGGCTTATACAGTGGCAGACACCTTTGGAGAAAAAGTAAAACCGGATTACCATAAGTTTCCTAATTATGAAAGCGAAACTGTTCCCATCGTCCAATTAAGTGCCATTACCCTTTCGGGCAGGGTTGGAGCAAATAATCCCATGCCGGAATTGATCAAATGGTTAAATCAATCAAAGGATCCGGTAGCCAATTTGATTGCCTTGAATACCTTGGTGTATTTTAAGGACCATACCCCTTATGGAACCAACTTTAATGTAGATAACTTGCAGCTTAAAGTGGAAAATGATGAGGTCATTCGTAGGCTAAAATACCTTGATGGAACCTGGTGATCACTTTCTAAATGATAAATAGTGCATTCATCAAATTTTATGACCAAGAATAGGTGTTTGTACCTAACTTCTTTAAATTGTAAGTTGATTTAATTTAATTACCAAAAAATGTTCAACCGATTAAAATTTATGTCCTTAATTGGACTAGTGATCTTAAGTCAATATGCGTGTACTTCCTCTAACAACAAAGAAGTAGTTGAAGAGGAAGTTGATGAAATTGCTTCATGTCATGAAAATATTCCGGATAGGTTTAGTACCTCAGGAACGAAGCCTGCTGAAGGTATAGAAGAGCGAGAGGAGCCCATATCTCATGAAGGCATGGTCTGGATTGAGGGAGGAGAATTCACCAGAGGTTCTACAGATGACCGAGGGAGAAGGGATGAATTGCCCGCTCATAAGGCCAAGGTAGATGGCTTCTGGATAGATGAGACAGAAGTAACCAATGCCCAATTTGCTGCTTTTGTAGCAGCCACCGGTTATGTGACCATTGCTGAGAAGAAGCCTGATTGGGAAGAAATTAAAAAACAATTGCCTCCGGGTACGCCAAAACCGCCGGATGAAGTCCTGGTAGCGGCCTCTTTGACATTTCATTCTCCCAATCAACCGGTTCCACTAAATAATGCCGCCCAATGGTGGGAATGGACCCCAGGTGCCAACTGGAGAATGCCTCAAGGACCGGGAAGTAGTATAGAAGGAAAAGAAAATTACCCGGTGGTACATGTTGCTTGGGATGATGCAGTAGCTTATGCAAAATGGGCCGGTAAAAGATTGCCAACTGAGGCAGAATGGGAGTATGCTGCCAAAGGAGGATTGGAAGACAAATCCTTTCCTTGGGGAAATGATTCGGTAGAAAAAAATGGTTTTATGGCCAATATATGGCAAGGAGATTTTCCTGTGACTGACAAGGCTGAAGATGGTTTTCAAGGATTGGCTCCTGTAAAATCTTTTGAGCCTAATGGATATGGTTTGTATGATATGGCGGG
>NZ_CAXBOC010000628.1:0-2725 GCF_963976465.1 uncultured Cyclobacterium sp.
CACTGTCTGACATTTTTTCGCCAGTTTAGCAACCAATACTTTCAACTCCTCGTCTGGGTAAGCATCTTGTGGCCTTCCCTTGAACCCAACCAATGTACCATCATAATCCAAAAATAGTAATGGTTTTTTAGCGGCATCAAATGCCTTCTTCATTTGGGCAATAATTTTCTTATCAAGGGCTTTTGATTCCAAATCAGCTTGCTTCTCTTTCACAAACTGTAACCTGTCCATAAACACCTTGACCCACTGAAAAATATCGTATTTTTTCAAACTTGCCTGCATGGAATTTATCCTCACTTCCTGCTCTTCCTCATCCATGGATAGTGCCTCTACAATGGCACTAGTTACCCCTTCCTGATCATTTGGATTGACCAAAATAGCATCCACCAATTCTTTACTGGCTCCGGCCATTTCAGAGAGAATAAGCACTCCCTTTTTATCGGTTTTGCTGGCTACGAATTCCTTACACACCAAGTTCATTCCATCCCTTAGAGGCGTCACCAAAGCGATGTCGGACATACTGTAAAAAGCACTTAACTCATTGAAAGGGAAACTGCGGTAGAAATAATGAATGGGCACCCAGTTTAAGGTTGAAAATTTACTGTTGATGTGCCCAACTAAGGTGTCGATTTCTTCTTTTAAAGTTTGATAAGATTGTACCTGGTCTCTGGAAGGGACCACCACCATTATCATGGATACTTTCCCTCTGTATTGGGGATTTTCATCCAAAAGCTTTTCAAAAACTTTTATTCGGTTAGGTATTCCTTTGGAATAATCCAACCTATCTATCGTTATCAGCAATTTTTGGTCTCCCAAGGTTTGCTTAAATTTCTTTACGAAATTTTGGGTTTTTGGACTGATGGCTGCTTTTTCAAATTTCTCGTAATCGATCCCCATCGGAAAAGCATCCACGTTTATCAACCTATTATCTGCTTGAATAAACCCACTTTCATTGGAAAGCCCCAAGATTCTTCCCACGGCACTTAAAAAGTGTCGCATGTCATCATAGGTATGAAAGCCTATCAGGTCTGCCCCAACCATTCCCTCAAGCATTTGTTTCCTCCAGGGGAGCATTCGCATGATCTCGTAAGAAGGAAATGGAATGTGCTGAAAAAAGGCAATGGTTGCATTGGGCAACTTTTTCCTCAACATCATAGGGAGTAACAAGAGCTGGTAATCATGTACCCAAATGGTATCATCATCACTTGCTTTGGCTAAAATGGCATCGCAAAATTTCTTGTTTACATTCCAATATGCTTCCCAATATTCATCCTCATAATTAATATGTTGGGTGAAATAGTGAAAGGCAGGCCATATGGTTTCGTTACTAAATCCCTCATAATACAACTCCACATCTTTTTTAGTGAGAAATACTGGAGCCATTTTCAATTTTATAAGCTCATCAATCACCTCTTGCCGCTGCCCCTCATCTTCCACGTCATTTCCCGGCCAGCCTATCCAGATATTCTCCCCTTCTTTATAAATTGAACCCAAGCCTGTAGCCAAACCACCGGCACTTGGCTTAAATTCAAATTTCCCGTTTTTATGCTGCAAACTAATCGGTAGCCTATTTGAAACGATAATTGTTTTTGACATTTTATTGTGTTGGTTTATATTTTAAAAATTTTTACAAAAGTGTATACTACTTTTAACCTGAATCTATAAAATAGAAAGTCAATTGCCTCGATTGAATCATTAGTCTATTTGGTTTACCTAAAGCTCCTGACTAACCCTTCTTCTCTTAACAAGAATCAATCCTTTTAGTGAATATCCCGGGGAAAAATGTCATTTTGGGTATTATTTCCTTTCTAATATAATCAAATTGAAAGGAAATAAAAACCACCAAATAAATTACAGGCCTTATGTACTTCCGTTAATTGCCTCAGTATCCGGCATTTCTTTCCCTAAATAATTTCCCTAAAAAATTACCGGTCAATGCACTAGAGCCTCCTATCAAAAAACCCATAACGCCGGTAATTCCTACTAAAATTGTTCCATTTGAAAAACCCATTATCTGAGAAAACTTATCGGGTAGATCCGATCCGGAAACTGACCAAATTACCAATGGGGCGATGACCCAAACACTCGCAACCCCTATGGCTCCTGCTATGAAAGCAAGAAAAGCTGCTCCTCTAAACCAGGCCGACACTGCCCCTATAAGTATCATCATTACGTAATAAGGAACAATTGAACCCAATAGAAAAGCGATAAGCGCAATAACTAGTGTGTGTATGATAAATTTCATATCAATCTGGGCTAAATTTTGTATAAAACAAATCGCCTGCTGCTTTATTCCTACCCCGCAAGCCTATGGTTAAATACTCTCCGGAAGCCCATGCATCTACTAGATTATCATAGTATTTACTACCGGGATTCCCTGACTGTCCTCCGGGGTAAACGCCAACTGCCTTAATTTCCGACCCCATCTCTACAATCATTCTCCAACCCGGACCCCAGTCTGAAGCCGAAGCATTGACAATACCTTTCCCTCCTCCAATGGGAATATTATACCTTCCAAAAGGAGTTAAATTGGGGATCAAATGGCTTATATGAGTGTTTTTATAGGTGGACCAGCTGATCGAATCTTTACCTACAGTAAGTTCCCCCATCTCTTCCACCATCCCTAGAAAACCTATATTGATCCAAAAAGAAGCTCCTTCTTTCGCCTTGGTTTTGGCATCATCAAACCAGACTCCATTGGGCTCATTTTTTGTAAGGTTGGCGA
>NZ_CAXBOC010000629.1:0-2723 GCF_963976465.1 uncultured Cyclobacterium sp.
TATGCGGTTGAAGAGGACAATGTAGCCGAGGTAATTGCCATGATGACAGGCATACCTACCCGAAGAATTGCCCAAAATGAAGGAGCGAAACTTCTGAATATGGGAGAAGAACTGAAAGGTAAGGTTGTCGGGCAAGATGATGCCATCAAGAAATTGACCAAAGCCATACAGCGGACAAGGGTGGGATTGAAAGATCCTAAGAAACCTATCGGCTCCTTTGTATTCTTAGGTCCTACCGGGGTAGGTAAGACTGAATTGGCAAAAATGCTTGCCACTTATCTGTTTGACAAGGAAGATTCACTTGTGAGAATTGACATGTCGGAATACATGGAGAAATTCAGTGTTTCCCGATTGGTAGGAGCGCCTCCGGGCTATGTAGGATATGAGGAAGGTGGGCAGCTGACAGAAAAAGTTAGAAGAAAGCCTTATTCTGTAGTCTTACTGGATGAGATCGAAAAAGCACATCCTGATGTATTCAATATCTTATTACAAGTATTGGACGATGGGGTTTTGACAGATGGTCTTGGCAGAAGGGTAGATTTTAGAAACACCATCATCATCATGACTTCCAATATTGGAGTTAGAGACTTAAAGGATTTTGGTGCAGGCATTGGTTTCGCCTCCAAAGCAAAAGAGGAGAATATGGATGAGGTAATGAAGTCCACCATTCAAAACGCGCTTAAAAAGGCATTTAGCCCTGAATTCTTGAACAGATTAGATGATGTAGTGATATTCAATTCTTTGAGCAAGGAACATATCCATAAAATCATTGATATCAATTTAAAGAAACTGTTTGCCAGAATTACTGATCTGGGTTATACCATTGAGCTTTCAGAAAAAGCAAAGGATTTTCTCTCAGAAAAAGGATATGACAAACAGTATGGTGCTAGACCTTTGAATAGAGCCATACAAAAATATTTGGAAGATGCCCTTGCAGAAGAAATCCTTAAAGGAGAATTGTCTGAAGGAGATGTTATTCTTGCAGATTTTTCAGGAGAAGGGGATGAGCTTGAAATTAAAGTAAATAATAAAGAGAAAGCTGATTAAAATTGGTCGTGTATTTCTTTAAGAAAAGGACAGTGAATGGCACTGTCCTTTTTTGTTTTTATGGCTAATTAATATTATCTACAGGGAGATTTCACTTGAACCTTTTCGTCGGCCATCGGGTTATTGATTATTATAATTGTCAGATAAGCAGCGAATACCAAGTTGAAGTTTGATTAATTTGAACCATGAGTTAAAAATATTACCCCAATGAGCTTTTTTATCGAAATGCTTCTAAAATTATTTTTTTTACTTTCAATCATACCTTTTTTACTTTCTGAAAAACTTCAGAAAAAGTATGACATGAAAATCAATGCTCAGATAGACTATGCTTTGTTTTCAGGGCCGGAAAAAGTGGCACTGATTGGAGAGAAATTTATTGAAGAGACCAGTGGCATGGCCGTTTCAAGAAAAAACCCTTCCTGGATTTATGTTCATAATGACAGTGGAGGAGAGCCTGAGGTTTATATTTTAGACACCTTAGGGACTTACCTGGGTACCTTGAAAATCGAAGGAGTGAAAAATCGGGACTGGGAAGATTTGGCCATGGGACCGGGGCCCCTAGATGGAGAAAACTACCTGTATATTGGAGACATAGGTGATAATTTTGGCAGGGAAGAGGAGTTAATCATTTACCGGGTTCAGGAACCCGATCAGCTAGATAGTGAAATAAGTGTAAAACCCGAAATAATTAAGCTAAGGTATCCGGATGGACCAAAAGATTCAGAAACCTTGCTGGTGGACCCAATTAGTGGTGATCTTTTTGTGTTGACCAAAAGGGAGTCCAAAAACACGCTTTATAAAGCAACGAAGGATTTATTGATTGATGGAAATGCTGTAGAACTGGAAAAAGTTTTGCAATTGCCTGTCACCCTCTCTGTTGGGGGAGATATTTCTGCAGATGGTTCTCAAGTGCTGATAAAAAATTACTGGGTGATTTACTACTGGTCCAGGATGGAAGGGGAGACTTTAGAGGAAACACTTTCACGAAAAGCCATTTTGTTGCCCTATGAGCCTGAGCCACAAGGAGAAGCCATTGCCTTTGAACCGGAAGGGGAGACCTATTTTACATTGAGTGAGAAGAAATTGCGAATAAATCCGGTTTTGTACAGATATGATAAAGCCAAAACTGGAGATTGACAGCCAGTAAATAGGTGCAATTAGTGATTATGTTTTTTCTGCAAAATCTGTCTTCAAAATGATGGGTTGTGTGAATATTTTCGATTCAGCTTAATAAAAAGGGTGCTATAAAGAGCCAAATATTGAGAAAAAATGTATTATTGAAAGCTTTACCATTTATCATCAGGTTTTCTCCTCCTTTTTGTATAATTTCCCTTAATAAATCATCGAATATGAAGTACACGAGAAGAGATTTTGTTAAAACCAATGCCGTTGTAGGTACTGGAGCCTTGATGGGTTTCAATTTTACTGTGACAAATGTGAAACCTGCACTGACAGGTGGCAAGCCTGTGCGTACCGCCTCTTGGCCAAGTTGGCCAAAGTGGAATCCTGACACGGATGAACCTAGGGTATTAGAAGTACTAAGGAGCGGGGTTTGGTCCAGGTCTGAAGTAGTGAAAGCGTTTGAAAATATATGGGCTAAAACTACAGGATCTAAAAGATGTGTGACTGTCGTTAACGGTACCAATGCACTTATAGCCTCATTAACACAAGCTGGC
>NZ_CAXBOC010000630.1:0-2722 GCF_963976465.1 uncultured Cyclobacterium sp.
TGGACAAATACCTTAGAAAATCACCTTCCAATGGCCAAAATGACGCCAAATATGCGACCATGGTGGAAAATTTGGACCGCAATATTGGGCGCCTAATTGAATTGTTGCATGAAAAGCAATTGTTTGACAACACCTTTATCTTTTTCGTTACCGATAATGGTGGCCTATTTAAAGTTACCAAACAAAGGCCGTTGAGGGCAGGCAAAGGTTCTTATTATGAAGGGGGAATCAAAATACCTGCATTTGTGGTTTGGCCTGGCAGGATACGTCCGGGTCAAGTTTCAGAAATACCTATTACCAATCTTGATATTTTTCCAACCCTTCTGGAATTGACGGGCATTGAAAAACCGGAAAATAAAAATTTGGACGGAATTAGCTTGCTCCCTTTATTAACGGAAGACAAAAACCTTCCAAAACGGCCTCTCTTCTGGCATTTCCCTATTTACTTGGAGGGAGGCAATGGGGAGAGTCAAGATCCTGTATTCAGAACTCGGCCCGGTTCTGCCGTTCGGTATGGAGACTGGAAACTCATCCAATATTTTGAAAACGGTGATTTAGAACTATATAATCTTAAGGAAGACATTTCCGAAAGCAATAACCTGGTGAATGAAAGGCCGGACAAATCCGATGAACTGTTATTCCTACTCGAAAATTGGCGCGAAAAAACAAATGCACCCCTACCAAAAACCTTAAATCCTGATTTTATAGCCAAGAAGAGATCCAATTAAAAAAAGGGCTCATATATTGAATCAATTTGAAAATAGGTAACTCCCACTTGTTTTAGCTTGTCTATGGTTTCTTCCGGTGTTTCCTTTTTGTTCTTTTGCGCATAGGCCCATGTATTGACAGCACCCACCACCATAACTGAGTGCTCCTTGGCCCAAATAAAATCCTCAGCTGGAATTGTGCCGGAAAAAAGATAATAATTATCAGGGTTAAAGTCATTTCTATTGACATTCTCCTTCAATTGATCTATAGAGCAGCTTAATTTGATCTTTCCGGTAAAATATTCCGTTGAAGCCTCCGTACCGATCATTAAAGCTTCTCCCCGTAACCCATACCGATCAAGCAAGTTGATAATTTCATCGAAAGCCTCTTTTTCAAAACCTTTGATTTTGTTGTCTATCATCACATGAATTTTTCCTTCACAATGAGCCAAGACAGTTTCTAACTTTAAGACCTTTTGTCCCAAATCACCCGTTAGTCCCTGAATTTCCTCCCAGGTCATTGCTGTTACGGACTTATCCTCCCCATAATATCGGGTAAAGTTTTTATCATGGTGTGTGATCAATGTTCCATCTTTGGTTAATCGCACATCCACTTCAACCATATAATAGCCTTTATTGATTGCCTCCTCTAAAGCTTTCAAACTGTTTTCCGGGCTTTGGCTGTTTACTACTCCACCTCTATGGGCTATCAACTCCAAATCATTGTCGTTTTTCAGTGTTTGGCTCACAGCGGACAATTGATAACAGAGTAAATTCATTAATACAAACAGGAATATCAGACTCTTCCTCATCGGGCAATTGAATTATTTAAATAAAATCTCTTTTATGATCAAATATACAAAGCAAGTTCTTACCCCCTGATTCACTTTCAATTAATAATTCATTAATTCTTATCACGAGGGAAGGTATTATTAGGCACTAAATATTTATTTCATTCTCTCACTAAAAACAAGTAGTTTTGATAAATAATATTCAAAAACTAACCAAACCTATCTCTTATGAATAATAAATCGTTCAAATTAGGCTTATTTTCCCTATTTCTTATGCTATCCTTCCATATTCAGGCTCAGGAAGGGATGCCAAAAGGCTGGAAAGTGGGCAGTCAAGCCTACACTTTCAGACTTTTTTCTCTTGAAGAAACCTTGGAAAAGCTCAACAGTATAGGGGTAAAATATGTAGAAATGTATCCAGGTCAAAAAATCAGTAAATCGGGCAATGAAACCACTGATTTCACAAGTATTACTGCTGATGGAAAAGCGAAAATCAAAGCCCTATTGAAAAAATATGACATAGAGGCAGTTGGTTATGGTGTTGTCAATGCCAGCGATGAGGATTTACCCAAATTATTTGATTTTGCCAAAGAACTGGGAATAGGAATACTCACCTCGGAGGCAAAGCCCAATCAATTTGACCAAATTGAAAAGCTTTGCGAGGAATACCAGATCAAACTTGCCTTACATAACCACCCTGTACCCTCCTACTATTGGCAGCCGGAAGTAGCTAAACGTATGTTAGAAGGAAGGTCAGATTTGATGGGTGTTTGTGCGGACATTGGCCACTGGGTAAGGTCAGGCCTCAATCCTGTAGATTGCCTAAGACAATTGGAAGGTAGAGTAATCAGCCTTCATATAAAGGATTTAAACAAATTTGGCGTAAGAGATGCGCATGATTTACCTTGGGGAACAGGCACCTCTAATGTTGCCGGTGTACTTCATGAATTGCATAGACAAGGATTTGAAGGAGCGTTTTCTGCAGAATACGAGCACAACTGGGAGAATAACCTTCCAGATGTAGAAGAGAGCATTGCTTATTTTAAAAGAGTAGCTGCCCAGTTGTAGGCATTGAAGGATTTGTCCTGATGGAAATTCACCTTTTGTCAGGTCATTTTAATAAAGCAAAATCAATTGTAAAAAAAGGGGCCACTTTACGTAAGTGGCCCCTTTTTTAATTATTAACCTAAATTCTTATTTGTTACTCGTGAGAAACATCTTCAA
>NZ_CAXBOC010000631.1:0-2718 GCF_963976465.1 uncultured Cyclobacterium sp.
TAATTCTATTTCAGAATTTCCTTTGAGCAATAACTTCCTAAACTTCTGAAAAGATATTTCATAATCGCCAAAGGAAATAACAGCTTCCACATCAAACCAGTCAATTTTTTCCTTTATTTTAACCGAAATTTTAGCAGTACCCATAAAGTATTTCTTACCGGTATCATTGGTGGTTTGCTTGATCTTTATCCCTAAATCTTCTAGTTGAGGTCTATGGTTGATAATCCATTCATAGGCTTCCCGTTTGGGCATAGATTGTCTCCCGGCACGGACTGTTAGCCCATTATTTTTCAGGAAATCACCGTAGAAGCTTTCCTTTTTTAAGTTTCTTACTACCTTATAGAACACATATTCATCACCAATTTTCTCAATCTCAACATTGGTTGGCTTGACTTGGTCTGCCCTAAAAGAATAATCTCCGTAATGATACCTTAGGTCAAATACCATTTTCTCTTCTTCCTCCTCGGCGATCTTTTTGCCAAACATATCCACCGAAGGGTTTCTGGGCAACTCTCCAAGGTAGAGTACAGGTTCAGGATTGTCTCGCGCTACTTTTATTTCAAACCCTTTGGCATATACATCAAATGAAGCAACAAGCTGCGTGACAAACTTCCGGTAATAAGAATCCTCCACTTTTCGAGGAATAACAATAAACCTTTTGTTTAAGAAAGGCCTTAATTTTTTTCCATCTACCGCTTTTTCAAAACTCACCAACATGGAGTCCACTACTAGCCAAGCCGGTTGATGGCAAATTAAATAACTGCCCTTATACTGCCACTCCAGCTTCTCACCCTGGTATTTTATGGTAGGAAAGTAATGGGTGTTCTCTTCATTTCTTCTAAAATGAAACAAAACAGAGGCTTTTTCTGGCATGATAGCAATTTCTTTCCATACCGGATTTCCGTCATTCCCCATTTCAAAAAGCCTTTTTTTCTGGATTTTATCCAAAATCTTAGACCTTGTAATTTCAAGCTTCCCTTCTATAAGTTTCTGAACTTCCTTATTAGCCTGAGTGGCATGTTCTTGATCAAAGACTTTCCTTAAAAACTCCTTGGGTTTGGTGTTTTTTACATTGTACTTTTTGACAATGGCTTCCTGCTGCATGCTGTCCATCAGCTTAATTAATTCCAGGTCGGTATCATCAAGCCCCTCACCAAACTCTCTTGCATTTTGATAAGAAATGTTCTGGTAAGCAAATGACAATCTCCCTTTTTCATCCAATTGGATAGCAAAAGATTCAAAAAGAATCCCTAATAACTCATGGTTAAAAAGGGAGTAAACGATTTCAAATGGCTTATCGGAAGCTACTTTCATTAAAACAAGATTTAAACTAAATGGTGTTTTTTAAAAATTGGCAGTTTGCAAATTACAGAATTATTTAAAAGAAATAAATAAATACTGCATTTAAACCTTACAGATGAAGGGTAGTCTTCACTTTAGAGGCGATCAATGCCGGTCTGTAAGAGGCTATCATCGTGATTACTACCACACTGACACTTGTATACAAAAAATCTGTCCATTGCATTTTCACCGGATAGGCATCTACCACAGAAGAAGTTACCCCCAAAGATACCAGCCCATAATTGTCTTGGACCCAACATATCAAAAACCCCAAAACCAGACCTACCAAGGCCCCCGAAAAAGCAATAATTGCCCCTTCTTTTAAGTAAATGGAACGAATCAATTTCTTTGTCCCTCCCATTGCTAAAATAACAGCTATATCTTTTTTCTTTTCTATGGCCAGCATACTCAGTGAGAAAAAAATATTAAAGGATGCCACAGCCAAAATAAAAGTAAGGGTAAGGAACACAAATAATTTCTCCAAACGAATGGTCATCAAAAGACTTGCATGCTGTTCATCACTGTCTTGCACTACAAACGCTTCTCCCAGTAAATCTCTCAATTCTGCCTTCACTTTTTGAACATTGTAATCAGGAGATACCATTATTTCCAGGCCTGTTCTCCTATTCCCATATTCCAATAAATTAGAAGCAAAATTTAAAGGAACAATCAAATACTCATCATCAATTTGCTTTTCAACACTAAAAATTCCTGCTGGCTGTATCACTTCCCGGTTGTACATACTGGAAGGGTCAATGCTTCCCGATTTAGGATCCTTGGGATAAAACACCTGTATCAACTCAAATTCATTATCCAAATTGAGCAATAAAAAGTAGGACAATCCCCGCCCAATCAAGGCCTGTGGTCGCTTTTCTTCCCCCAAACTCATCTCTCCACTTAGGTACCCTGCCTTAAATCTATCTTGGGCGATAAAATTGTCTGAAACGCCTTTTAAAGTGGCTACGACCTGATGCTCCCCGTATCGTACCAAGGCATTGTCTTCAATCACCTCTGTTAAAATTTCCACACCTTTTATGGCTTCTATTTGCCCTAGAAAGCCATCATCTACTACAAAGGATTTGCCTTCCATAGGCATTACCTTTAAGTCAGCATCGAAAGAGGCATACAATCCTTTGATCAGGTCCTCTAGCCCATTGAATACAGACAATACCACCACCAAGGCCATGGTTCCCACAGCCACTCCAACCATCGATATTCTCGATAGTACGGTGATAAAATTTTTCTTGGCTTTACTTTTGAAATACCTGGATGCTATAAAGTAGGAGAGATTCAATGCTTGATTTAATTAGCCGAGTTGATTTTGCAAAGACAATCTTAAAAATGAAAATATTAACCCGTATTTACAATTAATTGTTT
>NZ_CAXBOC010000632.1:0-2713 GCF_963976465.1 uncultured Cyclobacterium sp.
GAAGCCACCGGACTTGAAGAAGCAGAAGCCTTAGCCATGCTTAAAGAACATGGTTCTGTAAGAAATGCAGTAAATGCCTTTGAGAAAAGAAATTAATCTTATCCATCAAGTGTAACTTTCATCGATCTTCCTGGCATCGGAAATATATTCCTTGTATTTACTGTTAGCATCCAGCTTGCAAATCAACAATACATCCTCACTGTCACTGATAAGATAGTCTTTAAGGCCTTGAACCACGACTAATTTTCTGGGTGGAACAGTAATGAAGCAATTGCTCGTTTCGTACAGCATTGCTTGCCCTTTAACGGAATTATTTTCCTGGTCTTTTTCACTAATATCGTATAGATTCTGCCAGGAACCAAGGTCTGTCCAGCCAAACTCACCCAATACGACAAACACTTCATTTGACTTTTCAAAAACCCCATGGTCAATGGAAATATTTTTTATAAAACTATACGCTTTTATTAGAAATTCAGCCTCTTTGTCGGTGCAAAAATAAACTTCTCCTTCTTCAAATACTTCAGCCATATCCGGAAGATATTTAACAAATGCCTGGATAATGCTTTCGTTTTTCCATACGAAAGTTCCGGTGTTCCATACAAAATCACCACTTTCTATAAAAGCTATGGCCAATTCTAAATCAGGTTTTTCAGAAAATGTTTTTACTTTTTTAATGGGTTGTCCTGCTTCCGGAAAAAACTGGATATATCCAAAATCTGTATCGGGCCTGTTTGGCTTTATTCCGATGGTAATGAGCTTTCCTGAGGAAGAAGCACCTTCCATGGCCTTATTTATAGACTCAAAAAACAGGTTTTCATTGAAGATCAATTGATCGGAAGGGCTGACCAAAACTTTAGCATTGGGGTTAAGCTTTTGAATCTTATAACTCGCCAAGGCAATAGAAGCTGCAGTATTTCGCTGCATGGGCTCCACCAAAATCTGCCCCTCTGGAATATCCGGCAATTGATCTTTCACCAATGCTAAATATTCTTTATTGGTGACAATAATAAATTGATAATTTTCAAAATGGTTAACATATCGGTCATAGGTCATTTGCAACAAAGTGCGTCCTGTTCCCAATAGATCTAAAAATTGCTTGGGCCTTTGGCGCCTACTCGAAGGCCAAAAATTAATACCTAAACCACCGGCTAAAATTACAATGTACCTGTCCTTTTCCTTCATTTTTATACGATACCTTCCTTCATCAAATCATGAATATGAACAAACCCAACCAAAGAAGAATTGTCTTGCACCACTAATTGTGTTATGTTAAAAGTTCTCATTACCTCTATTGCTTTTACTGCATAGTCATCTGTTAAAATGGTTTTTGGCTCTTTGGTCATTATATCTCCTGCTTTGATTTCAGACAAATCAAAATTATTTTGAAGCATCCTCCTCAAATCTCCATCAGTAATTATCCCCTGTAGCTTTTGGGCCTCGTCCACCACTGCTGTAGCTCCTAATCTCTTGCTGCTTATTTCCAAGATAACCTCTTTAAGAGATGCGCTTTCTTGTACCATAGGAAGCAGACTGACATCAATCACGTCTTTTACCTTAAGGTACAACTGTTTTCCTAAGGTGCCTCCCGGATGAAACCGGGCAAATGATTCCGCGGTAAAACCACGAGCAGTAAGCAAGCAAATGGCCAATGCATCCCCCATCGCCATTTGAACCGTTGTACTTGTTGTTGGCGCCAAATTGTTGGGACAAGCTTCTTCCTCAATCCCTGTAAACAATAAATAATCAGCATGTTTGGCCAAATAGCTGTCTTTATTCCCCACAAGGCCGATCAACCTGCTCCCCAGTGTTTTGAGCATGGGCACCAATAGTTTGATTTCAGGGGTATTTCCACTTTTGGAAATACAAATTACAAAATCTTCTTTTTTAATCATACCCAAATCCCCATGAATTGCATCTGCCGCATGCATAAATAAAGAAGGAGTACCTGTAGAATTGAGCGTTGCCACAATTTTATTTGCAACGATAGCGCTTTTCCCTATTCCTGTAATAACTACCCTACCTTTGCTCTTTAATACATCCTCAACACAAGTTTCAAAATCTTCACCAATCTCAGGGATCAAATTTAATAGTGCATTGGCTTCGTTTTGAAACACATTTATTGCCGTGGTTCTAATATTTTTTAGTAAATTCAATTTTACAGCTGTTAATTGTTAGATTTGTATAAAGGTAATAAAGTTTTGCCTTAAACATTAATAATTGACAGGGAGTAACTCATTAGACTATTAATGTAGTGGATAGCGCAGTTAAAGATAATTTAAAAAAATATTTGGTTTCAATCAGTTTAGAGGGAACCAACAGTTGATAGTGGAAAATATTCTCAAGGGCAATAATACCTTTGTAATAATGCCAACCGGTGCAGGAAAGTCACTTTGTTATCAATTGCCTGCTGTTTCAAATAAGGGTACAGCCATTGTCATTTCTCCATTGATAGCCTTAATGAAAAATCAGGTGGATCAATTGAATAGTTTTGGCATCAATGCTCATTTTCTAAATTCCACCCTTAGCAAAACCGAGTCAAATCGGGTTAAAGGTGAAGTTAGTGCAGGGCTAACCAAACTACTGTATGTAGCTCCTGAGTCCTTGACTAAGGAGGAAAATGTGAAATTCCTGAAAAGTGCAGACATCAGCTTTGTGGCCATTGATGAAGCCCATTGTATCTCCGAATGGGGACACGATTTCAGACCGGAATATA
>NZ_CAXBOC010000633.1:0-2707 GCF_963976465.1 uncultured Cyclobacterium sp.
ATGGTTTTGTAAGCAGGAATAAGGAATAAATGGCCATTAATAGCGTAATTCCATAGAAGAGCACCGAAGTCTCACTGCTTACGCCAATTATACTGACAAAAGAATCCCTGGTAAGGTTTAAAATCACTGCAAACCATATTACGGTGGTGATGGCAATAATAAAATTGGGAAGCAATACCCCTTTATTTCCATAAGAATACCTAAAAATCATTGCGCTAGTGAAGCCTGTTCTGGCTCCAATTATTCCAATAAGAATAGCTACCAGACTATTGAAAAGGCCTGCCATGGCTATTACAATTACTGCATCCTTGAATGCCAGCTGAGTGCCTACCAGGCCTCCCACTAGCAAACTGGTAACCGTAAGCACCAATCCCCATAGGATAAAGGTATTGCTCCAAAAGCCTAAACGTTTGGAAAGAGGCAGCCTGGACCTGACTTCATCTCCTCTTTCTACTTGATTATCAATAGTTCCTTCTTCCATAGGGATTTCAATTTTTACATTATTAAATAAATTTACAATTTTTTATAACCGTATTTATTGCCAAACTGAAGGCATTCTCGCCATGGCAAAATGGCTTCAGTAGCAGTATTATCCATAAGACTTGTAGCTGCGGCAGTGACCCCCAATTGAAGGGAAGCTTTCATCTCCCAGCCTTCATTCATCCCGGCTAATACGCCTGCAGCAAAAGCATCTCCGGCACCTACTGTTCCTTTCACCAAGGCTTTAGGCATTTCTACGCACGGATGAAGAAGCTTAACTCCTGCTTTATTCATGGCTAAGGCCCCATAAGGAAAATGGATTATTACCCAACTCAAAACACCCATGTCTAGGATTTTTTTTGCTCCATTAAAACCATTGGGTATTAAAAATTTACCTTCTCCATCCATTAGTTGAATTCCTGTAAGGTTATGTGCTTCAAGTTCATTAATAAAAAGACAATCAATATAAGGAAGTGAAGGTGGTATTACCTCAGTATATCTATCCGATTGTTCACTTACAATGTCAGCAGATGTAATCATTCCTGCTTCCTTCGCCTTCTTAAGTACTTTAGCCGCTCCGGAAAGTCCATCCGAATGGATTTTATCTAAATTATCCAGCAACAACAAGTACCCCAAGTGGAAAAATTTTGCATTGGACACCTCAAAATCAAAATGTTTTTCTTCCAATAAGGCATTTGCTCCACGGTGGTGAAAGAAAGTTCGTTTTCCGGTTGAGGAAACAGTCATTACATCGGTAAAGGAAGTATCCACCCCTTTTAAGCGCTTCATTTGTCTCGTTTCAAGTCCAAGGCTTTCACATTGGCCCAAAATATCATCCCCATATTCGTCATCACCCAACACACCAACACCTTCAAGGGGGATTGAAAACTCCATTTTACGTATGGCCTTCAACACATTAAAAGGAGCACCTCCATTGCCGGTATTTTGACTGAGAATGTTAGCCAAGGCATTTTCATTTGGATAAACATCAATCATTTTGATGAAATCCAAAATCCAATTTCCCCCAGCCAGTATACCACTTCTTTTACTTTCCTTCATTTTTTTAACCCTTCGTAAAGATTTTTTGGGTGCATTTTTTAATCATTAACCTTCCAAAAACATCATTTGCTTCAAATTTTTAATAATATTAGTGCTCCCTCCATTTGAAGGCTTTGGTGAAAACATTCACGGAAGGAAATTTCTCTTTTGGATAATTAATGCATTTAATCAATTTCTCTGACAGTACTTTCCTTATGTGACTTTAAAGCTGCATCAAACAGTTGATGACTCATTACGGCCTCTTCGGGAGTTACACAACCAAACCTACCGTCAAGAAATCCTCCCCTCTCTGCAAAATACGCTGCTAACATCTGCATGAAACAATCCGTAAATCCCGATTCAAATATCCCACCGGTAATGGTTGTAAAAGGTCCTTGAAAACCCAGGTCCACGCGTTGCCAGGCCTGTTCTTTTTCTCTGGTAAATTTCCAAAACGTCTTGGTATCTTTGGTACTGTATTTTACTCCCCCTTCTGTCCCAAAAACTTCAATGTACCAAGTATTTGTTTCTCCGGGAGCCAATCTTTTCATTTCCAATAACATAGGCACTTCCCTACCTTCAATCGATAGGGTAGATGAAAGATGGGCATTGTTCCATGTGTCACAGTCAGTCCATCCTCCTTTTCCATCAGGTCTCTTATTGACAATTTTCTGAAGTTGTGCATAGACCCTATTGGGATTCCATCCCATCCTCAAAGGAATATGCATCACATGCATGCCCAAGTCTCCCATTACTCCAATATCCCCGCAAAATCGGGATTGTCTCTTCCAGTTTATCGGCTTAAGGGGATCCATATCACTGGAATGGCAAAATCCTGCCCTGACTTCCATGATTTCCCCCAAACTCCCGGATAAAATCTCCTTGATCACCCGCTGTGCGCCGGGAAAAAAGGGCATTTCAGAACTGCATCTAACAAAACTACCTGATTCATCAATTTTAGCTTTAATTATTTCAGCTGCTTTAAGGTCAATCCCGAAAGGTTTTTCCGCAAACAAATCCTTTCCGGCTTCTAATACCTTCAGGTAATACTCTTGGTGCAGGTGATGAGGAAGGGCCACATAGACTACATCTACCTCTGGAGAATCCAGCAAAGCCCTATAATCTGTGGTCAGCAATTCAATGCTTGGGATCTGCTTGTACCACTTCAATGCTTCCTTATTTATATCGC
>NZ_CAXBOC010000634.1:0-2700 GCF_963976465.1 uncultured Cyclobacterium sp.
TTGTTAATTATTCCGCTGGTTATCAAGTAATTAATAAATCAGCAAGAAGCCCTAATTAGAGTAAGTTTTTCTAGGATCAAATTTATTCAGAGAAGCATTACAAGTCAAAGGATAATCTCTCCTTTAAGTTTATTGTTGCTTTTTTTGTTATCCTTGGTATTGATAATCAGGCGGTATTTTAATTTTTTACCAGGCTGATTGGCACGAAACTTTTCTCCTGAGGAATAAATGATAGATTTTCCTGCATCAATGGTAGAAGTTTTGGTATCAAAACTGATCATTTTACCATTCACTTTTAGAAAAACACGGTAACTCCCTGCCGGAGCAGCTTCCGGCCCATTGTTTTTTATTGCATATTTAAAAGATCGATAGCCATTAACTTCGGCATCCAGCATCACTTCTACAGCTTCTAGATCATAGGGAATTTCATCCTGTGCGAACAGAGGAGAAGTGGCTATAAAACAAACAATCAAAAATTTCCATTTCATACGCTTAATATATTTTTAAAGATCAAAAATAAAAAAGCCCGGTCACTATAAAGCAACCGGGCATAAAATTTTTTAATTGGCTAGTTAATTAGCGGCCGGATCGGCCGGCGCTTCAACACCTAACTTGGCCAAAACTAGATCTGTAAATGGATCATTGTCTTTGGTATACAAAATCACTGGTGCCTGACCTGCAGACTCAGATAAGATATGTGTATAATTATGTTCTGCTGCTACTGAATTAATAGCGTTGTAAACCTTGGTTTGTACAGGCTCTAACAACTCCTGAAGTTTTCTTTGGTAACCTGCTTGGGCATCCTGCTCAAACTTCTGGATTTCTTGTTGCAATTTTTGAAGTTCTTGTTGCTTCGTATTCCTTGCATCCTCTGTCATATTAGGTGCCGCTTGCTGAAAAGCCTGTGCTTGTCTTTGAAAATCTGTACTTTTCGTTTGGATTTGTTGACCCAACTGGTTGCTATAGTCTTTGATATCAGCGTCTATTTGCTCCATCTCCGGCATCAAGCTCATGATATACTCTACATTGGTATATCCAATTTTGACTTCTTGTGCATTTGCTACAAATCCAAAGCAAAAGAGGGCAATTGCTGATAGGAAAATTCTTGCTTTCATAATTGTTAAACTTTGTTAATTTTAATTGTTTTCTTCTAATCCTAATTCTTCTATGATAAAATCCGAGTAATCATGTCTTGGGTCCGTATAAATTATGGACGTAGGACTTGATGCTTTGTCAAATAAAATGGCAATGCCATTTCGCTTAGAGACCCTGTCAATGGCATCATAGATGGTCGATTGGAGCGGCTGCAGCAGTTCTGCTTGTTTCTGGTACAGTTGCCCATTTTCACCAAATATTCTGTTATTGAAGGCCCGGGCCTCTTTTTGTTTTTCTCTTATTAGTTCCAGTCTTTCCTGGTACATTTCTTCGGTAAGCAAAACCTGCTCACCTTGGAGGTCACTGTACATCTGTTGTATCTCCTCCTCCAAATTTTGTGCCTCTTTTTTCCATTCCGAACTTAAAGCTTCCATTTCTCCCTGAATCTTTTTGTAATCCGGATGCTTGTTGAGAATATATTCTGTATCAACATAGCCTAATTTCTGCCCCATTAACACAATGGGCAAAAAGGTTAGCAAAAATAACAATTTCAGGGACTTTTCCATAATTATCTGAATTGTTGACCAATGGTAAAGTGAAACATTCCACCACTTGGTCCTGGGTTTGGATCACTTGTTGTTGAAACTCCATCAAATCCATAACCCCAATCGATACCTAATAAACCAAAAGCCGGCATGAATATCCTCGCACCAAAACCGGCAGATTTTTTCAGATCATAGGGGTTATAATCTTGATAATTTCCCCAGTTATTTCCTGCCTCTGCAAAACCAAGTAAGAAGATGGTAGCAGAAGGATTAGGAGATACAAGGAAACGGAGTTCCATTACATGTTTGTTATAAACCACACCACCATAAGCTACAGGTGCATTGGGTTGATTTCTAAATTCTTTTCCAGGGGTAATGGATTGGTTTTCATAACCTCTCAGACCAATAATTTCTTGACCCAATGCGAAGTTCATCATGTTCATACCATCACCACCCAAAACAAAACGTTCAAGAGGTATTATACCTGTTTTGTTCCCATAGGAACCTAAGAAACCCAGGTGAGTTCGCGCGCTCAGAACCAGTTTGTTAGATCCCATTACAGGAGTGTAAAAAGACCCATCAAACATCCATTTGTGGTATTCCAGCCATTGGTATTTCTCCTGATCAGTTGATTCACTTGTCAGGCCTTTGTTAAGGGCTGCATAAGGTGGGGTGAGTGAGGCACTCAAGGTAATGTTAGAACCAAATCTAGGGTAAATGGCCTGATCCAGGTTGTTTCTGGATATGGTGGTGTTCAAGGCCACACTTTTCGCATTACCAGTATTAAAGCTTAAGCCAAAGTAATTTCCATATTCATCAAAATTATAATTCTGAAACTGGAGGCTGTTACTGATCTGGAAGTAATCATCCGGCCAGGTAACCCTTTTTGCCAAGCCAATGGAAGCACCGGTGATTTTGAAAGATCCCAGTTCTTCACCGAAATTGGTTGTACTGTAAAAATTCAACTGTCTTTGTACAGAGTGGTTGAAGCTAAAACTTAAAGCATTTGGTTTTTTGCCTCCAAACCAAGGTTCGGTAAAAGACATGCTATAATTCTGGA
>NZ_CAXBOC010000635.1:0-2686 GCF_963976465.1 uncultured Cyclobacterium sp.
AAAAACCGGTAAGCTGAATAAGTTGAGACTGTTAGGAGGATTTTTTCAATCTGGCTATGACGTTTCGGAGCAATTACGATTCAATCTAATTCAAGTCATGCACGTTCGACCGATCATTAAGCCATTGTTGCATTGCATAACCTTTATTTAGGGGCATTTGAAACAAAGGCTTTATTCTTTGTTGCCAAGAAAACTGGTTCAACTAAAAAAGGAACATCCCCATTCTCATCCACAATAGAAGCAATCGTGAAAAGTCTAAAAACTAATTACATCAAAAATTTCTCCAGGCGTATTCAGGAGGTAGGAGGGCCCAGACTCGATTAGCCTTTCAATATCCCCAGCACCCCACAAACAGCCGACGCTGATAATTCTCGCAGCTTTAGACGCGACGATATCGCTTTCTTGATCCCCAAAAGAAATACAATTGTCGGCGCTCAGATTAAACCTTTCCAGAATAGTCAAAAAAGGTTCTGGGTGGGGCTTGTGCTTTTTTGTATCGTGATAGGCTATTATCCCAGAATACGGAATTTGCCAAAATTCACACACCCGACGAATGTAAGAAGCAGGACTAGAAGAAACTATAAATACACGATGAGAGACAGCAAGCTTTTGAATAATTGGAATAAGTTCACCGAAAGGGACAAAGTTAGGGATTTGGTCATACGCTGATTTCCAGACTCTTTGTTCCCTGAAAGTTAAAGCCGCATTTGAATTAATAATGGTATTATCTAGATCAAAGATAAGCTCCATCAAAATATTTTTAGTTGATTAGAACCTTGCGTCCGTTGCTTTTCCAAAAGAATTTGGGGCACACCTGTTGAGTTCGAACCGTTATTAACTTTATCGCTTAATCGTATCCTTCGCACAATAGAAAGGATATCCTCTTCACTTGAGATAGGAAATGCCTTATTTTCCCGAATGAGCATTTGATTACCCTTGGTTTGATTGTTATCCAGATAGCCGATTTTTCGATCATTAAAATATGCGAACAGCATTCTATGATAATCTAAGGTAAATCCAACGGTGTGCATCGTTCCTCCCTTAACATCCGTTTCAACAACAATAGTTGCTGTAGACAGTCCTGCCTGAATCCTATCTCTTTCTACAAAGGAGCTTCTTCCCGTTTTGGCACCAAGCGGATATTCGGTCAAAAGCAAACCATTGCTCTCAAGTATGCGATCAGCGAGTTGACGGTTTTCTTTGGGGTAGATTTTGTCTAAAGGTTGAGCGAGAACAGCTGTCGTTTTACCACTGCCTTCCAAGGCACCTTCATGCCCGGCAGTATCGCATCCAACAGCTAGACCACTGACGATATTAAATCCTTCAGATGTGAACCTAAAGCCCAGCCTTTTGCCAACCTCCATTCCATGACCAGTGGGATTACGAGTACCAATTATTGCTACACCTGGAATATCATTGGCCATGCGAATGTTCCCTTTATAATAAAGAATAACCGGAGGATCAGGAATCTCTCTAAGTTTCTTTGGGTAGTCCTCTTCCACAATCGTCACCCACTTAATTTCATTTTCGAACGAGTTGCCAACAATTTTATTTTTAGCTTCAATAGCCCGATCAATTTGTTCCTTTTGTAATTCTCTGATTTTGAGGTGTTCCTTATTTTCGTTCAATACTTCGAAAAGATTTTCATCGCCAACTAGATCGCCGTTAGATAGAACTACGTCCAACGCCTTCCGTCTGCCTATGCCTCTCAAGCATAACAGAGAAATAATCCAATCTGAAGATCTTACACTATGCATCTATTTTTCTGGTATTTCAATATCATCATTCTTGCCCTGGTCGAACTTTTCAGTCACGGCCAATGAGAACCCATAAACCTTCCCTTTGAAGCCTTCATTCGTAAGAAGTTCTCGAATGGCAAGCATTGATGTTCCGGAAGTCTTAATATCATCAATTATAAGGACATTACCGCCAAACTCCTTGTAGGATTTATCAACCATATAATAATTATCTTTTAATTCACTTTCTCTCTCAACCTTAGAATTGATAAACGATAGCTTTTTATTCACTCGCAATTTCCCAATTATATCTGGCTTGTAAACGGAATCTCTCACCGCAGCAATTCTGCTCCCAATTACGTCCAACGGTCTTTTGTCTTTTGCCTCAAGCTCATCGTGTCCCAACACTCTGATCACCAACTCAAAAGAAATCGTCTTGAAAATACTGTGAAGAAAATCATATGCGACCCAGTTTTCCCAGAATTCAATCTCACTCTGTCCCCCTCGCTTAAACCCTATGACCTTATTGGAGTAAAACTCTGTCTTTTCGTTCGGGAAATAGTAGCATAAATGCCAAAAAGCTTGAAATCCGGATAATTTATGCGCTTCGTAAAAAATCATATCTTCTTACACATTAGTAATCAACTTCATATGTAGATATTATTTTACCTCTCAAAACAGAATTAATCTACATGCCAATACCCATATAAATGGTAGAACTTTTTTCTAAAACTAATAAGATTGATGGCTTTTTTTTTACTTTTTTCCATTTAGATATAGATACTATTTTTTAACTTCATTTGAAAGACACTCACATATACCTAAAATTAGGTATTTTATTAAATCGCATTTGAAACTATTTTCGATTCGTATACCAAAAGCGATTTGTTCACAGGGCTTAGAAAACGATTCTACTTACCACACTAATACTAACGAACCATGAAACTATT
>NZ_CAXBOC010000636.1:0-2683 GCF_963976465.1 uncultured Cyclobacterium sp.
TTCTGGCATCACTTTGGCTATATTATTCGGGTGAGGTGCTTTCTTGTAAAGTGATGGATTCCAGGGTCAAGGTACTGTCGGGGTGAGTCAAAAGATTGAAAGTAGTGTCCACATATCCGCTGGGTGCCTCGATCTTAAATAGGTATTCATCTTCCGGTAAGCCACTGAGAAAGAAACCGCCATCATCTGAGGTAAGTGTACTAAAGGTGTCGGTGGCTGATATGGCCAAAACATGCGGAGCAATATCAATTGGTAGGATAGTCCCAGAAATTTCCGACAAACCGTTGCTAACAAATGCCCTGAAATGGGGTGTAAAGACATAATCTCCATTTTGGTCAGCTACTACTGATTGTATCAGGTCAAGATCCAAAATGATGTCATAAGAATAGCCACTTTCTACGGAGATGTCTACATCTAACTCCAACAAATCCTCTATATCCGGAGATAAAGTCATGTCTGTTCGCTCGTCATCTTCATTTAAGAAGTAAGCCTCTTCGCCTAAGAGAAATCGTATTTTAGAAATATTTCCGGATTGTAATTCTGTTCGGCCCACGAGCAACTGGGTTTCGTCTATCAAGGCACTGACCAACACCATATTGCTGGCCGCTTGATAGGGGATACTGACCCAATTGGCGTTGTCCTCACTTCCCCGACTTCCTGCAGGAAGGATTTCTACGCCTTCCACTTCTATCCATACTTCATCAAAGTCTCCAGGTGCGTCAATTAGCAAAATATTTACCAAGGATCGGGTCTCTGAAGGTTCTGTGCAGCCTGTGTAAAGAGCGCCAAAAAGGGCAAGCAGGAACAAATAAATCGTGTTTTTTATCATGAGATGAGATTTGCCATGGGTTGAATGAATACCTCCTTCTGCGGATCTGCCATTTATTTTTTCCAAATCTTACTGTCTTCAGTGATATGCCAGTATTCACCATTGGAAACAGCCGGGCTGGAAATTTTAAACCAAGATTTGGTGGCTTCAATTTCCACCATGGTTAGGCTAGTATCAACGTTTAAATCAGATAATTTGTTGGTATACCGTCCATTTCCTGCAAAAAATTGCTTCTCTGCATCATAGAGCTTCCTCAACTCATTTTTGATTTTTTCATTGGGCTCAGCTTTAAAAGCTTCCTTTCCTTCCCCAATATTGATCTCCGAAAACTGTAAATAACCCCAACGTTCAGGAAGGTGCATATTGATAGGTCCCATAGGTGACCAAACCCAATTGTCTTCAGGAAATGCCTTACCGGTTTTTGGATTGATGGTTTTTTTATACCCATTGGAATTGGGCTCTATTTGCCATTGCACCCTTGAAAAGTTAATGCGCCATTGGTCACCATCAACAGGGGCTTTATAGGATGGGCCGGATTGGGAAAGGCTTTTCCATGGGATGGCCATTTCTATGGACCAATAATCATCCACATCTGTAGGGTCATTGACTGTTCCACTCAGGTGGATGGCGTATTCTAGATTGTTGATATTCCATCCATTGATTGGCTTACCGCCGTTTTTGTAGGGTTTGGTAAGTAGCAGGTCCCAGAGCGTCCCCAAGGCATTGACCTCAATTTCATAATAATTGTGGGTGTCACCATCCGGATCTATAAAAACTTCAATGTCATTCTCATGGAAGATAACAGATTCTCTTTCAGTATAAGTGGCCCAAATGTTTTTTTCATGTAGTTTGACCCCTATGTATAAGTGCTGTTCATCCCAAAGCATTTTCATTTGGGTCAATTGATTGGGAGTGGGCAAGTCAGGGCCTTGAATATCGAGAAAGGGCTCGGACCAATCTGCGGCTTGCCAAGCGAATTCGTTTAGCTGTCCGTCTACTATGGGTTTTTCCGACACTTGATAGGCTACGTAGCTTCTGGGCTGCGGAATATCCTGAGAAAATGCATTAAAGGTTAAGCTTAAAAGGGCTAGTAATGATAGTGGTCTTTTGAACATATTTTTGCTATTAAATTGCTGCAAATATACAATAAGTAATAGAATGAACCCGCTTTGTAGAACCCTTAATCCTTGGATTGGTCGGCAGGCTTACTTATCCATGATATTGCCCGTTGAAAGTCTGTAAAAGTTACTTTGGAAAAATCTATCTGGTTTTCACCAAAATTATTGTATTATTTGTTGTTGCTTTAAAGTGTAAAAAGCACATCACTTGAATAAAAGTAAAACTAGTTTTGGCATCGAATATGAGTAAGATAAAATTAAACAAGATCGGGATTTTCACCTTTTTTATTCCGATGGTTGTCATTTTTTCATGTAATAGTGACAATAAGACGGGGGAAAAGGCCGAAGCCATCAAAGAATTTCCTGTAATTGAGGTGGTAGCATCTGATACCATTTTACATAGAGATTATGTAGCGGATATTAAAGCCATTCAGAATGTGGAACTTAGGGCTCGGGTTCAAGGGTTTCTTGAAAAAGTAAATGTGGATGAAGGCCAGGAGGTTAAGAAAGGCCAAATTCTCTTCAAAACCAATGAGCAGGAGTACAAGGCAGAGTTAGCCAAAGCCAAAGCCAATTTGGAAACTGCCAAGGCGGAAGCCAAAGTAATAGAGTTTGAGGTAGACCGCCTAAAAATAATGGTTGACAAAAATGTCATCTCTGAATCAGAGCTAAATCTGACAAAAGCAAAATACGATGCCGTACTGGCCCAGATTGAAGAGGCAAAATCAGCCTTAGA
>NZ_CAXBOC010000637.1:0-2665 GCF_963976465.1 uncultured Cyclobacterium sp.
TTTCAAAGGTTACGTAGAATCAAGCAACTTGGTTTGACCGATATGGTTTATCCCGGAGCCTTGCATACTCGTTTTCATCATGCTATTGGAGCGATGCACCTTATGAGCATCACCTTGGATCAACTTCGGAACAAAGGAATTGAAATTTCTGATGAAGAATATGAAGCTGCCTTGCTTGCTATTCTCCTCCATGACATAGGTCACGGCCCTTTCTCCCACGCATTAGAATCCATTCTTTTAAAAGGACAGCATCATGAAACCTTATCTCTTCTCTTCTTTGATGAATTGAATAAACAATTTAATGGCCAACTTTCCACGGCAAGAGCAATTTTTGTCGGAAGTTACGAAAGAAAATTCTTTCACCAACTAGTCTCAAGTCAATTGGATATCGATAGATTAGACTATTTACAGCGGGATTGCTTTTTTACAGGGGTTTCTGAGGGCACCATTGGAGCTGATAGGATTATTAAAATGATGACGATCATAAATGATGAGGTGGTCATCGAAGAGAAAGGAATTTACAGTATCGAAAATTTTCTTAACGCCAGAAGGCTAATGTATTGGCAGGTTTACCTGCACAAAACCACGGTATGCGCTGAAAAAATGCTTATCAACCTGATCTTAAGAGCCAAATACCTTGCACGCTCAGGTGAAACGCTCCCCGGATCTATTGAGTTTTTGGGATTTCTAAAGAAAGACCTTCCTCAAGAAAATGGACCGGGAACACCAATTTGGCTAAATGATTTTGCTCAACTGGATGACCTGGACATTTGGGGTGCTATAAAACTTTGGAAAAACACAGATGATTTTGTCTTAAAAGAAATTTCAAAAATGTTTTTAACTAGAAATTTATTTAAAATACATTTTAGCAATGACGCCTTCAAAAGGCAGGAAATGGATAAATTAAAATCAAAAATTCAAAAAAAGCTAGCCATCTCTGACAATGAATTAAAATATTTTTTCTCTGAAGGGGAGATAAGTAATTATGGATATTTAACTGAAAATAAAATTTTAATTTTGACAAAAAAAGGCAAAGTTCAGGATGTTGCCACCGCTGCAGATTTGCCAAACATCAAAGCGATGAGTAAAATTGTAAAAAAACACTATGCTTGTCATGCTAAAAATTTAACTTTACGGTAAAAATTAATTAACCCCAATGGAATTCACCATCGATCAAATTGCCCAACTTTTGGAAGGAACTGTAGAAGGTGATGGTTCGCAAGTAATTGATACCCTCAAAAAAATCCAAGAAGGCACACAAGGCAGCATAGGATTTCTTTCTAACCTGAAGTATGAGAAGTACCTCTACACCACCAAATGCTCGGCAATTATCGTATCCGAGGACTTCGCCCCTCAAAAACCGGTTTCCACAACCTTAATTAAGGTAAAAGATCCGTATACAGCTTTTTCTAAACTACTTGAGAGTTATGCAGAGTTGACAAAGCCAAATCCGATAGGAAAAGAGGAGCCTTGCCATCTCGGGGAAAACAGTACCATAGGAGAGGGATTTTATCGCGGTGCCTATTCTTATATTGGCAAAAATTGCACCATTGGAGACAATGTCAAAATTTACCCCCAAGTATACATTGGAGATGATGTTATCATTGGCAACAATTGTGTATTTCATCCGGGAGTAAAAATTTATGCCCAAACAAAAATTGGCAATGACTGCGAAATTCACTCGGGGGCTATCATCGGGTCTGATGGTTTTGGTTTCTCTCCACAGGCAGATGGTACTTACAAGAATGTCCCCCAATTAGGTAACGTTGTGCTGGAAGACAATGTTAGTATTGGGGCCAACTCCACCATTGACTGTGCAACCTTGGGTTCCACGACAATTAAAAAGGGAGCAAAATTAGACAATCAAGTTCAAATTGCCCACAATGTTACCATTGGGGAGAACACGGTTATCGCTTCCCAGGCAGGTGTTGCCGGTTCCACTATTATAGGCAAGAATTGTGTCTTGGCCGGTAAATCTTCTACTGTGGGGCATATTGAGCTTGCAGATCGGACGGTGGTTGGGGGAAACACCGGAATAATGAAATCGGTTAATGAACCAGGAACAACGCTTTTTGGTTATATAGGCTTTGACTTAAAAGCATCGCTAAAATCTTATTCTGTCTTTAAGAAGTTACCTTTACTTCAAGACAAATTAAGAGAGCTTGAAAAAAAATAATAAATTTGAAAATTGAATTGGAGCACCTCTAGTATATAGTTATTGATTTAAATGAAAGTAAAACAGCATACCATTAAAAAACAAGTTACTCTGAACGGTGTAGGTCTACATACGGGAGTGGTAGCTAATATGACCTTTTTGCCGGCCAGCCCTAACCATGGGTATAAATTTCAGAGAATGGACCTGGAGGGACAGCCAATCATTGATGCTGATGTTGACAACGTTGTAGATGTCTCTCGGGGAACTACGCTAGAGCAAGGGGGAGCAAGGGTTTTTACGGTTGAGCACGTATTGGCTGCGCTTGTTGGAATGGAAATAGACAATGTGCTGATACAACTTAATGGACCTGAACCGCCAATTTTAGATGGAAGCAGTATCCAATTCATCAATATACTTGAAGAGGCAGGGCTTGAAGAACAAAATGCACTGAGAAGGTTTTTTGAAGTTCCTGAAAGCATCCATTACAGAGACAGTGCCAGAGAAGTTGAA
>NZ_CAXBOC010000638.1:0-2612 GCF_963976465.1 uncultured Cyclobacterium sp.
ACCATGCCGCCAATAGCTGCTCCGATAGGCAAAATAGCTTTTCTGAAAGAAGACAGTTTTCCTCCTATAATTTCCCTTTTCAACTCCAGGCCTACCTGTAGGAAGAAGATCGCCATTAAGCCATCATTTACCCAAAGTAATAGTGACTCTGACAAAGCAAATTCCCCAACCAAGAGCGAGATTTCAGTGTGAATAAAGTTTTGATATACTTCCCCGAATGGGGAATTAGCCCAGATCATGGCTACCAGTACAGCCAGAAAAATGGCAATCCCTGAAGCTGATTGGTTCTTTACCAGATTATTCAAAGAGTTGTTTAGGCGGGTAATCATTTGGACTCCTCCTTTTCTAAGTCCTTGTTTTTGTACTCCCGGATGATTAGCCGATTGCCTTTGTCATAGGTGAAATAATTCCACACCCAGTTCAGTGCTACCATCAGCTTATTTCGGAAACCGCTAATGGAAAAAAGATGTACTACCGACCATAAAAACCAGGCGATATACCCACCAAACCGAAATTTACCCAGATCGGCTACCGCCCTTCTTTTACCGACAGTGGCCAGTGACCCTTTATCCAGATAACGAAATGGTTTTGAATATTCTCTACCCGCAATTCTGTACTTAATCACTTCACCCAGATACTTACCCTGTTGGATGGCCACCTGTGCCACCTGAGGATGGCCTTTGGGTGTTCTTTGGCTGACTACTGCAGCTATATCGCCAATGGCAAAAATATTGGTGTACCCTTTTACCAGCAGGGTGTTATTCACTTGAAGTCTGTTTCCCCGAACAATACTTTCTTCTCCAATACCTTCAGGAAAATCTCCTGTTACCCCGGCAGTCCAGATCAGATTCCTAGCGTAGAGTTTCTTTCCTGAATTTGTTGAGACAGCCGATCCATCATAATGTTCTACTGCTTCCTCAAGCATAACCTGTACGCCCAGCCGGGTCAAATATTTCAGTGCCTTTTCTGAAGCTTTGTCAGACATGGATGCCAGCAATTGATCACCTGCCTCCAGCAGATAGATATCCATTATTTCGGAGGAGTATTCCGGATAATCTCCCGGTAATATATATTTCTTGAATTCTGCAAGGGCACCTGCCATTTCAACCCCGGCAGGGCCTCCACCCACTATAATAAAATTGGTGAGAATGTCTTTTTCATGTTCATCACAGGTGATAGCTGCTTGCTCCAGGTTCTGGATCATGGTATGGCGAATATTCAGGGAATCCTGAATGCTTTTCATGCCCAAGCTCCACTTTTCAATATCGGTCAAGCCAAAAAAATTGGTTTTAGTCCCAGTGGCTATAACCAGGAAATCATAGTCAATGATACCTTTATTGGTTAATACCCGGTTTTGTTTTGCTTCTATTTGCTGAACTGTGGCGTACCTGAATATTGTATTTTTATTACCACTGATTTGTTTGCGAAATGGGAATACGATGCTATCCGGCTCCAGGCCACTGGTAGCCACCTGATAAAATAGTGGCTGGAATTGATGAAAGTTATGTCTATCAACCAGCACAACCTGTATCCTACTTCTCTTTAATGCCTTAGCAAGAGCAAGTCCCGCAAAGCCTCCTCCAATAATGACAAGCCGGGGCATATTGGTTTCCGGTAAGCAAACCATCTCATCTGTATTACAATATTCATTCATAAACATGCATTTTTAAAGGGTGTTCTTGTAATTTTTGCCAGTACAGATGCTCAAACAGGCTTGACCAATACATGCCAAAGGTGAAAGCAAATAGAAGTTCTTCCAGGGGTACTCCCAATATGAGTATATGCGTCAAAGCATCAAGGTTCCAGTAGAGGTTCACATACTCGGGGAAAAATGGTAAGATGCTACCGAAATAAATAAAGTACAACAGGGTAAATAGAAAACCACCGATCCATATCTTGCCTTTAAGATCAGGGCGACAGTATAAGGTGGCAATTGTACCGGTAAACATGGCTAAAATGCCACAATAAATATGATTTAGACTGGTGAAATAAGCAAGGATGAGAAATACTACCGGAGGAACAAACAAGATATACCGATGCATCCGATGGCGTCTATGCGTGCGTTCTGATGGGTGCATTTCAACGGTTACTTTTTTAAAAACCAACTGATATAGCACTGAACCTATGCCTCCGATGGCAAACGAAAAGATCAGGCTTTCCATATCAAAACCTGTACGCTGAGCCAGATCAAAAAGTGAAGGAGGGTTCCAATATTCAGGAACAAACAAGGGTTCTGTCAGGCCAAAAGGCATAGTGATGAGGCTCATTTTGAGCATCACCTTTCTGTAATCTTTTCTAAATAAAAAAATCATTCCCCATACTGCAAGAATGGTCAAAGACCAAATCAGCCATACATAGTCTATCATCCTTACTAAATCATCGGTATTTTTTATTAAAAGATATATTGTAGACCGTAGCTATGAGTGCGCCAAATAACCAGCCCAGTATGAACATTTCTACCAGTCCGATGAGTGCTTCGGTCCAGGGTACGTCCATTCTGATGATGGGGCTGGTGTCAAGTCCGTGGAGCAAACTGTTAAAAAACAGGATGGTACCTTCACGGCCTACAGTGGCCATCAGTATAATACAGCCCAGGTAGAATACCACACCTG
>NZ_CAXBOC010000639.1:0-2600 GCF_963976465.1 uncultured Cyclobacterium sp.
AGCTTATAACCAGACAAAGATTGATTTTAGGGAATTCACCTTAGACAATGGGCTTAAGGTAATCATGCACAAAGACAATAAAACGCCCATAGTCGTGACTTCTGTGATGTATCACGTAGGCTCCAAGAATGAGGATCCTGAGCGTACAGGTTTTGCCCATTTCTTTGAGCACCTACTTTTTGAGGGATCAGAGAATATCGATAGGGGGGAATATACAGACTTGGTTGAAGGCAACGGAGGTGCACTGAATGCTTTTACCAGCAATGACATCACCTACTACTATGAACTAATGCCTTCCAATTATCTTGAGCTCTCACTTTACCTGGAAAGCGAGCGCATGTTGCATGCGAAAATTGATGAAGTAGGCCTTGAAACCCAAAGAGAGGTAGTCAAAGAGGAAAAACGCCAGCGCTATGACAATCAGCCTTATGGGACCATTTTACCGGAAACTTTGGTACGGGCTTATAGTGAACACCCCTATCAATGGGCACCCATTGGGTCTTTGGATCACTTGAATGCAGCAAGCCTCGACGAGTTTATGCAGTTTTATAAAGATTTTTATGTGCCAAACAATGCAATCCTTACCATTGCGGGGGATATTGACTATAAGCAAACTGAGGAATGGGTTAGAAAATACTTCTCTGAAATCCCTAAAGGAAAGAAAGCCATTTATAGGCCCGACATAGAAGAGCCAAAAAAGGACGAAGAGATCAGGGATATTATTTATGACAATATCCAAATACCGGCAATCATTCAGGCCTACAACTTACCACCAAAAAATCATCCGGATGCTTATGCCATGGAAATGCTCTCGACTTATCTCACAGGAGGGAAATCTTCGCTGATGACTAAGGAGCTTGTGGACAAGCAGCAAAAAGCTTTAGTAGTGGCAGCTATACCTCTTGATCTTGAAGACGGAGGTATTTTTATAATGTATGGCATTGCCAATATGGGGGTAGAACCTGAGGACCTTGAGAACGAAATTGATGTATTGATCAAGCAAGTGCAGGAGGAAGGGATATCTGAAAAAGATTTTCAGAAATTGCAGAATATTATTGAAAATGACCTGGTCAGTAAGAATTCCTCCATCGAAGGAATTGCCCAAAACCTTGCAGAGGCAAACTTATTTTATGGCGATACTGAATACATTAATAGAGAATTGGAAGTATACCGCAAAGTAAGCAGGGAAGACATACAACGTGTGGCCAATAAGTACTTGACCCTGGATGGAAGAGTGGTATTGTATTACC
This sequence comes from uncultured Cyclobacterium sp., assembly GCF_963976465.1. NCBI lineage: Bacteria > Pseudomonadati > Bacteroidota > Cytophagia > Cytophagales > Cyclobacteriaceae > Cyclobacterium > uncultured Cyclobacterium sp. Next base: position 1,251 of record NZ_CAXBOC010000639.1, read on the forward strand.
TTCCTAAACCACAGGAAACGGCTCAAAACGAATAATAACCCTAAAGCTAGAAAAATGAAGACTTTATATATATTTCTTTTTGCTGCATTCATTACCTTCGGAACACAGGCACAAGTTGATAGAAGTGTCTTACCTCCTCCCGGTCCGGCCCCAAAAATTGAATTTACAGATCCTGCCACTTTTACCTTAGACAATGGCCTAAAGGTATTTGTTGTGCCAAATAATAAGTTACCGAGGGTAGCATTTTATCTAATATTGAATAGGGATCCCTTATTTGAAGGAGACAATGCCGGACTAACCGGTTTTGTGGGGGACATGATGATGGCAGGGACCAGCTCCAGAACCAAAGAGGAACTCGATGAGGAAATTGATTTTATTGGTGCCTCTCTAGGCGCAGGGTCCACCTCCCTGTCGGCTTCATCTTTGAAAAAGCATCAGGGAAAAGTTCTGGAATTGATGACAGATGTTTTATACAACCCTATTTTTCCTCAAGAAGAGCTTGATAAGCTAAAAAAACAAACCCTAACATCTTTGGCTTCTTCTAAGGATGATCCTGATTATTTGGCAGGAGTGATCTCTAATGCCCTGGTATATGGTAAAGAGCATCCTTATGGTGAAACAATGACTGAAGAAACGGTTGAAAATGTAAACTTAGAAGATGTAAAGGGATATTACCGGACTTACTTTAAACCCAATATTGCGTACTTGGCGATTGTGGGAGATATTGATGAAAAAGAAGCCAAATCTTTGGTGAACGAATACTTTGCTTCTTGGGAGAAAGAAGAAGTGCCTAATTTTGATTATCAAAAACCTGAGCTTCCGACAGAAAATAAAGTGGCCCTTCTTGATCGATCCTCTGCCGTTCAATCAGTAATCAACATTGCCTTTCCGGTTGAAATGCACCTTACTAATCCGGACTATATGGCTACCAGGGTTATGAATTTTATTTTGGGAGAGGGCTTTAATTCCAGGTTGAATGGGAATCTACGGGAAACCAAGGGCTATACTTATGGGGCCAGATCAAGCTTTGGTTCTGACAAGTTAATGGCCAAGTTTTCTGCAGGCACTTCTGTAAGGAATGAGGTTACCGACTCTTCTGTTTATGAAATGATTTATGAAATTAGAAACCTTAAGGAAAATGGCATTACAGCCGAAGAACTAGCCATGGCTAAAGCCAACCTTAGTGGTAGGTTTGGAAGATCGCTTGAAAATCCCAATACCATTGCCACCTTTGCTATCAATATCGACCGGTATGATTTGCCGGATGATTTCTACAGTAGCTACTTGCAACGATTGGATGCACTCACCGTAGAAGACATCAACCAAGTCGCAGCCAAATATCTAAAGCCT
>NZ_CAXBOC010000640.1:0-2588 GCF_963976465.1 uncultured Cyclobacterium sp.
AAAGAATACTCGCCAGCATTGGTATTCCCAGCAAGGATTGTAACGAAATGGCTCCTAAATAAAGTACGGCACTTATCTCCACAAAAATATAAGTCAATAGTACCAAAATCGAATAGGTTGTCCTTGCTCCTCCACCAAACCTCTTTTGTAGAAATTCCGGCATGGTATAAAAACCATTCCTAATATAAAAAGGTAAAAACACCCATAACAACACATTAAAACCTACCAATATTGCTCCCCACTCTATTACAATGGCCACAAACCCTCTTTCGTAGGCCACTCCCATTACCCCTACCAAGTGATGACTACTGATATTGGCAGCAATAATACTTCCTCCTATCATCCACCATGGAAGTTTGTCACCAGCTAGAAAATAATCACGTTTACTTTCACCGGTACTTTTCCTGGAGGCATATAGCCCTAACCCAATTATTCCTACAATGTAGATGATAAATATCCCTAGGTCTAAATTCGTAAAATTGGATTCCATATTGTTTTAAAGCTAATCAGGGTTTACTGTTCATTTTATTTAACACCTCTTGAACCAAAACTTCATAAGCGCCGGCATCAAATGGCGTTTGCCACACGGTATACATGTCTTTGTCATAAAGTTCCTTTGGTGGTAAGTACCCTATATGCCCATTGACAATATTTCCCACCACCACAGGTGCAGAAGAGAATTTCTCCCGAAGGGTTTGTTGAAAAACAGCATAGGCTTCATTGGGCTGCACTACGATCAGACAATCTCCCAATTGCCAATACCAAACCTTGACTGTGACTTTAGCCCCATCACCAATTGAACTTCTCACTCCCAGTTTGCGGATAAGCCTTTCCTTTAGTACCGGATCCTCACATTCATTGATGGACTGCTTAAGCTCCTTGATGGATGGCCAAGGTTTCAATGGCAATTCAATAGTGATAATTTCAGCCGACACATTACTATTAACAGCTACAGACTCCTGCTCCCAGATGGCCAGCGGGGCCCCAGAGGCAACTGTTTCCTTGAAAAAAAGTGCTTTACCTGCAGGCGACATACATTCGAGCACAGCCAAGGCAGAAAATGCCAATTGCCTACCGTGTTTTTCCGCAAGCGCGACATTTCCTGAATATTGCTCTGCTGGAGCAAGGTCTCCGGAAGCTCCTTGAATGAACAAACTTGGAGCCCCGGTATTTTCTTTCATTACCTTTTTGAAAGTACCCGGGAAGTCCGGGGAAATTTTAAGGTTGTCCCATGCTAAGGTGGTCGGGTGGCAAGCATAATTCACAATTGTACCCATTAGCCCTCCTGCAGTATCCGTAATTCTCCCTACAAGCAAGGTGTCATCGGCAGGTTTGCTGGAATTGTAACCAACAAAATACTGATTACTTTCCGCCTCATAATAATCTCGGTTTTTAGCCAGATTACAGGTGCCATATTCCCAAGTCAGTATTCCCGAAACTTTATTCCGTAGGCATTCCTTGATTAACTCTGTACATGTTTCCCTCAAAGTATCCAAGTAAGGAGCTATCAGTTCTCCTCCGGGCTTGTCTTTATCGGCTCTATTTAGATTGGGGCCAGCGTGGGTATGGGAAAAACAAAACAAAAGTGAGGCCTCATCCAGTCCTGTTTTTTCAAGGATAAAATTCCTAACATAGGCTTCATCCTCCATATTTTTCCACCAGCCAAGATCTGCTGACAAAAAGACCATGGGGGAAGGGTTACTTTTAGTCTCAATGCTGATACAGGCAACCAATAATGGCTGATGAATACCTGTGGCCGTTGCCTGGGAAGAAGCTCCCCAGTTTTTATTATTGATCCCAATAGGGGGAGTAATATCCCTTTGTCCTATTCCAAATTCTCCTTCAAAAGGTCTAATAAATTGCTTTTTCTTAGTATTAGCAGAACTCATATTGGAAATAGTTTAGGACAATAAGGACAATCCACCATCCATGAGCAAGGTACTACCAGTCATGTGTTTATTGTTAAAATCACATAACCAGAGTACACTACTGGCAACTTCATCTGGGTGCATAATTCTTTTGATAGGTACTTTTTCTATCGCTTTTAGCTTTGCTGATTCATTGCCGTCTAATACCTGTTTACTCAAACCTGCATCCACATAGCCGGGAGCAATCTCATTTACCAGAATATCGTTAGGAGCAAGTTCTAGTGCCAAGGATTTGGACAACATCCTTAATGCTGCTTTTGACACACTGTAAGTGGGAAGGTTTTGGTGTACAGTTTCTGCAGCCCAACTTCCCACGAAAACCAACCTTCCTGACACTTTGCCTTGGAGCAACTTTTCACTGGCAAATCTTGAAAGGTAAAATGCCCCATCAAGATTCACTTTCATTTCATTAGACCACTCCGTAGGACTAATATTCATGATTCCTTTTATGGTTACTGTGGCAGCATTAGGGATAATTATATCCAGAGTCCCCAGCTCTTCTGTTGCCCGTTCAACCCACTGCTTCACTTGGGCAGGGTCTCTTACATCTACACGGTCATACAAAACCTTCACTTCAGGATTTAAAAGATTTAGGCTAGCTAAAAACGCTTGTGCTTCATCGTTTTCTTTCACATCTCCCAAAGCCACATTCGCTCCCTT
>NZ_CAXBOC010000641.1:0-2567 GCF_963976465.1 uncultured Cyclobacterium sp.
TCCCTTATTCCCTCTGCCTCAAGTCTTCTGACAGAATAACGGCTTAGGAATAAATTGTCCGGATCAGAAGACATGCTTCCTCCGGAAGTACTCCTTTGAAAGGCTTCTGTAAGCACCATATTCTTTATCATCGTCTTGATGGACCATGAATTTTTTACAAAGGCTAAAGCCAAATAATCCAATAATTCAGGATGAGTAGGTAACTTTCCTTGAAGACCAAAATTATCCACTGTTTCTACCAGACCTTTTCCAAAAACATGGTGCCAAATTCTATTCACCATCACCCTAGATGTAAGCGGATTGTCTGCTGCCAGCATCATTTCAACCATCTGCTGTCTCCCACTGCCATCCCCTCGGTAAGGCTTCTGCTCTTCAAATATGCCCGAAAGAAAAATTCTAGGGACTTTTTCTTTACTGAGATCCGAATGATTGCCACGGATAAAAATGGAGCTTTCTTCACCAAAACCCTCTGTCACGCCTTGAATAAAAACACTGTCTTTCACCAATCTTCCGAGGGAATCACACTTCATTTTTAAGGCAAGAGCAGATGGAAAATCCTTTTTCAACTTCCCTTCTGTTAATTCTTGGTTGAGAAAGGCAATTTCTTTAGCTGAACTTTTCCCAGTCACCCAGTGCTTTACCGCCTTGGAAATAGATGGATTGGTTTCAGAATCTTTTAGGTCAGGAGTTTCCCAAGCCTCGTCAAAAGATATCACATATTCAGCTTCTATATAAGCATCCTCTTCCTGGATATATTGATGTCTGGCAAAGGATCCGGGCAAAATTTCAATATACACCTTCCGTCCCTTCCAGGCACTTAGGTCAAAAGTATAATTTTTCCAAGCTTCATCATTCACGTTTTGTTCCAATCCACCATAAATAGGATACCGTATCAATTGAAAATTTTCCATGACAATGCGTATACTGGCTCCTTTACCTCTTGCCCTAACACCAATAAAATTCTTGTCAACTGTAAAATCCGGGGATCTCAAAGCTCCCCAAATCCCTCTACCAAATAATTGACTGGAGGCAAATCCCGGCGATAAAGCTTTTAAAGTCTTTGTAGATGAAGAAAATATTGGCTCCCCTAAAGCAGTACTTGCTCCGAAAGCCATACCATCTGCTTTCCACCCTTGTAAATCAAGTCCTCTAAAATCAGCGATTATATTTATTTTTTTGTTAGATTCTTGTATTAAATTATTACTCACAAGCCGGACAGGTAAGCTATCTTCCTCTATAGGCCCGGTCCATTCATTAGCCACTAAAGTTTTAATTTTTCTCTTTAGTTCAGCGGACTTAGAAACGGTATTGAATTTTATTTTATCATTTCCGACCGGCATAGGACTAAACCTGGTACTTCCTAACATTCCATAAAGACCATAATAATCCGCAGTAGGAATGGGGTCAAATTTATGGTCATGACATTTGGCACAAGCCACTGTTAAACCTTGAAAGCTTTTCCCCACCACATCTATCATATTATCTATCCTGTCTGCCTCATCCTTTTTGATATCTACCGGACTATGGGTTCCCTCACTCATTGTAAGAAACAGGGTACCTATGGCAGATTCATTCTCCCCTGATAAGGGGTTTTCTCGGGGCTTAGATAGCATATCTCCCATAAGTTGCTCTTTTAACAATTGATCATAGGGGATATCTTGATTAAAAGCTCGGATCAAATAATCTCTAAATCTCCAAGCTCCCTGAATTTGATAATCAAACTCATGACCTTTGGTCTCTGCATACCTCACCACATCCATCCAATGGCTGGCCCATTTTTCTCCAAAAGCAGGATGGTTAAGGTATTCATCAACTAATTCAATATAAGCATCCGGGCGCTCATCGGCTACAAATTGCTTCACCCTTTCCGCATCCGGAGGAAGGCCTGTTAGGACAAATGACAACCTTCGTATCACCTGGTATTTATCTGCTTTCTCACTTAACTCCAAGCCCTTTTCGGCAATTTTTTCTTGGATCAAAGCATCAATTTGCGCTGAAAAGTCACCCTTAACCACTTTCTTTTTGGTTTCCGCAGGCATAAAAGCCCAGTGAGGTTCATATTCAGCTCCTTCTTCTATCCATTTTTTTATAAGGGCCACCTCATAATCTGATAATTCTTGTTTTAAAGAGGGCGGTGGCATGACCACTTCCGGATCATTGCTTGTAATCCGATCCATCAAGGCACTTTTGTGAACCGCAGAAGGAACGATGGCTGTTTTGCCACTTTCCAAAAGCATGGTCGCCCCCTCCTTAAGATCTAAACGTAGACCTGCCTCTCGACTACTGGGGTCAGGTCCATGGCAGAGGTAGCATTTCTGCACAAGGATCGGTTTAATATGAAAATTAAAATCTACTTGGGCAGGTAAAGCTTGCATACTTTCTTGTTTACAGGACGGTAAACAGAAAAAGACAAGCATTGCAAAAAATACAGGTAACAACAAGAAATAACCCCGCCAATTGAGCATTAACATTCCGAATATTATTTAGACTTTTAAATTATTTTAGGTCAATAACCTTCAATTTACTTTTTTTTACAAATACATCAATGGCAATTGAAGGAAATCACC
>NZ_CAXBOC010000642.1:0-2565 GCF_963976465.1 uncultured Cyclobacterium sp.
TAAATGATGAATCCGGAATTGGTCTGGAGGAAGGAGTCAGTCAGTTTAAGAAAGCGATTCAGGAAGATAGTCAATTTGCCAATGCTTATGCCTATGTCGCCTTATGTTATTACTATCTGGACGTTTTTCAAGCCAAAAAACAATTTACTGAAGAACTTAAGAACTACGCTGACAAAGCGATGCTCTTGGATCCGGATATTGGCGAGAGCTTAATTGCCAGATCGCTGTATTTTATGCAAATACAAGATTATGACCAGGCCGTGGAATCTTTTGAAGAAGTATTGGACTACTATCCCAATATCGCATGGATTCATAATTTCCTGTCGGATATCTATGCTTACATGCTTCCAAATACAGAGAAATATCTATTGCATGCATTGCAAGGCATAGAAGTAGCCGTTTCTGATAAAGATTCTGTATCCGCAAGCATTAGCTATTTGCATTTAAGTAATGCACTTACCCAATCGGGGTTTTTAACTGAAGCAGATAAATATATAAGGAAATCGAAGGCTTTAAATCCTCAAAACCATTATTCAAAGTACCTCCATGAATACATTAAGTTGGGACAGCATAAAGACTTAAAAAAAACCAAAGCTGCATTGATTAAAATCTTTGGGCAAGACACAACCAAAATTGATGTCATCCAGGAGGTAGCGAAAGTTTGCTACACTTTGAAAGCGTACAATGAAGCTTGGCTTTATTATGAAAAGCTTATTTCCATTAAGTCTGCTTTACAATTAGACATTTACCAAAGTGAAGATATCAAAATAGCCTTTGTATTGGAACAACTCGGTCGTGAAGAGGAAGCCAAGCCGTATTACCAAAGTTATTTTGATTTTGCGGAAAACGATCAATCCATATATAAAGATTTGATTTTATCTTCCTACTATGCAGCTGTAGGTGACATCGAAAAAGGAATAAAACATTTAAAAGCCTTTTCTGAACAAGAAAATTATCAATACTGGTTTGTGCTTTTTCTACTAGAAGACCCTATTCTCTTAAAAATGAAAGATCATCCTGATTTTAAAAGCACAACTCAGAAGATTCAATCAAAATTTTGTGAAGCACATGAAGACATGAAAACAATTCTTGTAGAAAGGGATATATTGGAACAGTAGCTATTTGAATGCAGTTACAGCCCTATTATAGTGTGCTAATTTTATTCATTGGGTAAAATGAATCTCAAATTGAGCAAGTAAATCGTTTAAGAAATCCCGATCGTTTTTTTGGCCATGCAGGCCAAGTGGAATAATTCAAAAACCTTGATTATAAATGACTTAAAAATAAATGTTTAGTATTTTGTTAATTGGTTTTCAACTGGTCTGAAGATTCATGAAATTAAATACTTGCCTTAGTAAGAACACGCTACCTCAAGTATAAATTCGATAAACGACAACAAGGCATCGCCATCTCTGTAATCGGTTCAAAAATGATACCCACCCTGGAGGTACTGTATTGGTATTTAACCTTCCCGAATGATGCACTTCACCAATCTTATAATATTTGCAGAAAGAAGTTTTCGATTTGCTGGCTTCTGCTCCCCTCAGCCACCCTTGAGATGATAGTATGCAGTAATAACCCGAAATCAAATTGATTTCGCCCTAATTTTCATTTTTATCCCTTAAGTTAACAAAATCCCTAGCCCAACAGAACTACCACCCACTCCATCACTAGATCACCCCATCACCCCATCACCAAATCACTACACCACTACATCACCCCATCACCCCATCACCAAATCACTCCATCCACCTCTGACTAGCCAAAGCCTCCGAAACCATCAATGCCCGATCAAAAAACCTCACATAACTCAATTCTCCATTTATACTTGAACCTAGCAGTAAAGTCTTTGATCCTTCAGGCGATTTGAAATATGGACTAAACCTCCCCCAGCCAAATTGCCGATCTTTCCCCCCATCATTGAAGCGCCCATCTACGACAAATGCAATGATTTTTGGTCCTCCGTCAACAATGATACTTACCTGATGTTGCTTACCTGGCATCAATAATCCGGGATCAGAGCTCCATACTGCACGTGTTTGGCCGTCATTCATTTGAAATTCCAAAGTTTTATTGTCCGAAATACTTATCCACCATCCTTTGCCTGAGCCATCTCTAGTATCGGCAAGTACCTGCCCTACTTTTATTTCATTTAGCAAAAATCCCAGTTCAATGGTAAAGCCTACATTGTTGCTTTTCCCTCTGTAATCAGCAGTATTGGTATCCCTAACACGAAAGGTGGGTACATTCGGGGCCGGAAGTTTTTGCGGCAAACTTTTACCTTTACCGGACCAGTTGACCAGCAAACCATCCCTTACTCGTACAGGTTCATTAAACTGTCCCCAAAGTCGTTCCAAAAAAGCATTGTCAATCTGATGGACACGGGCAATGTCCTTCTGTGTTTCGGTAATAAAATAATTGCCATTTTCTTCAATCAGGTCAGGATAACTCATTCGGATCAAGGGGTCATCATCATAGAGTAAAATCTCTGGTTGGCTCCATTGAATCTCTTTACCATCTTTACCATCTACTTCAATCCCTCCAGCCATCCATACCGGGTTTCGG
>NZ_CAXBOC010000643.1:0-2537 GCF_963976465.1 uncultured Cyclobacterium sp.
AAGCTTTAAACAGCTAAATTCGGGGTTTTTGTGTTATATTTTTGTTAATTATTCCACTGGTTATCAGGCAGTTAATAAATCAGCAAGAAGCCCTAAATATATTGCCAAAAAACAAAAGCAGAGGAATTAGATAATGTTCTGTCATTTTATCTGTCTTGGTATTCATATTTCAAGGATTTTTAAATGTACTTTACTTGGCTTTGGGTAATAGTTTCTTAACAATTATTGCAATTAGATAACCATAGAAAGCCATGGCTACCAGTAAAGAAGGAACACCTAAACCCAGCTTCATACTCAAGATTCCAATAATCACAATAGTGCTCATAATTCCAATGGTCCATTGGCTAAGTTGAGATTTTAAAGAGATGGTTTTTCCAAGCCTTGATTTTAATTTTCTGGTACGCTCTAAATAAATGATAAAGCCACTCAAAGAAAGATAGCCTGAGCTCAAGGCCAACAGAAAATATAGTATTTTCAATGAGATTCCGGCAAAATCTCCAAAATGAAAAGACTCCTGAACATAGTATAATTTAGCTCCAAAATTTTGATCACTGATATTGTACTTAAACAGCAATTCCTGTTTTTGCTTATCAAATACAAGTTTGTTAGAACGCCTTTCATAGGCCTGTCCAGGTACATTTCCTAAAACCTGCACAATGCCCTCCCCATTGGTAGTAGGCCGTATAAACCAGGGAATCATATTGGGAAATTCTATCTGAGACTTTTGATAAATGGCATCGAAATCCAGACTATAATTCATGTCTTCTTTTTCGGTAAAAACCTTTTCTTTTCGGCTGAAATTATTGGGCTGGGGGATATCTAGTCCATACATTATATAAGATTGAAGTCCCAACCATGCTCCTGTAATTCCAATCATCATATTGAAAGCAAGAGCACTTATACCGATAAACTTATGTAAATCAGCTTGGGTAATTCTTAGTTTATTAGAGCGAATTTTCCCAAAAGGCTGCTTTTTCATAAACTTACCATATATAAGTAAACCGGTAATGGTGGATAAGAAAAGAGCGATTCCGGCCAAACCTACGATTTGTCTTCCATAATACGCTTCATAAAACCGGACATGAATGTTCCTTAAAAAATAACTAAAAGATTTAAAATAATTCCTTTCGCCTAGGACCTCACCCGTATGGGGGTTAATGAAAACTTCCCAAATCATGGGATTCAACCGGCTCTTTTCTTTCGGCATAAGGCGAATTATCCAGGTATCTAAGTAGGCCTTTGGCATTTCAACCTCAAAAAGATATTTGTCCGGATGCATGGGTAGCACTTTGGCGACAGCCTCTGTTAATGAAGCTTTTTCAGCACTAGGTTCAACCTGCCTAAGATTGGGGTTAAGCAATTGATCAATTTCCGGTCTAAACAAGGCAGCAGCACCTGTTATACTCAGAAATAGTATGACAATACCGGTATACAGGCCCAGCCAATTGTGAATTTTCCAGAGAAGGTTTTTATTCATACTAAAGTAAAACCACCTTTCTTAAATGGTTAAAGAAAGGTAGTTTGATTATTTAAAATATATAGGAGATGGTTGTCATTGCATTTCTCGGTGCACCCGGGAATGCACGCAGATAATCGTATCCGCCTACCCAGTGTGTCTTATCAAACAGATTGTTGACATTCATTTGGATTTGAAACCGATTCATTTTATAGTAAACGGCAGCATCGAATAATTCATAACTTGGGAATATAGGTGGGTTATCGGATGATCCTAAAGATCCGTATCTTTCAGAAACGAAATTGGCACCAAAACCAAAACCTAAGCCTGTAAGATTCCCTTCTTTAATCAAGTATTTAGTCCAAATATTCCCGGTATTTCTAGGGGCATTTGGTTTTTGTCTCCCTATTAGGTTTTCATCGTCACTCTGTGTAATAACAGCATCATTAAAGGCATAACTAACTGTTATGCTCCAATTGGGAGTGATATTTCCGGCCAAGTCAATTTCTACACCTTTGGATACCTCTTCTCCATTTTGTACCAACAGATCAGGTTGGCCCGGTTCATTGGCATTGTAAAGGGAACCCCATTCTTTCAGGTTATACAATGCAAGACTTCCGCTTAATTTTCCATCAAACCATTCACTTTTTGTCCCCATTTCTAGCAATTCGCTGGTTAATGGATCAAATGGGCCTCCCGCGTCCGGGTTATTGATTACTGTGGCTGTTTGCGGTTGGAATCCTTGTACATAGGTACCATAGACATTGATTTTAGGACTGAGGCTGTATACAAGTCCAAGACGGGGAATCAAAGCATTTTGGGTTACCTCTTCTTCTGTTCCTACTTTATAATTCAGGACGTCACTGTAAAACTCTTGCCTTAAACCTAAAAGCACTTTAAGTTTTCCAATACTGGCTTGTTCTTGGATATAAAAACCATGAGAATTAAGCTTTGAAGGCGCAAAATTGCTTGTACTGTAAATGTATTTACTCATATCCCTCATTTGGTTGGCAAATGGGTCTGTCAGGTCAAAATGCGCCACTATTGGCACTGGATTTCCATTGCTGTCAAGCAAGTAATC
>NZ_CAXBOC010000644.1:0-2524 GCF_963976465.1 uncultured Cyclobacterium sp.
AAAAAGGAAAGGGAGACCAATAAGAGAAAATCTTTGGTCAACATGGCAATCACCTGTAAGACAGATGCTCCCAGTACTTTCCTAATCCCAATTTCTTTGTATCGCTGTTCGGAGGTATAAGTAACCAGACCAAAAAGACCTAAACAGGCAACTACTATGGTCAGCAGTGCAAAACCATTTAAAACCTTCCCCATATTTTGTTCCGTTTGATAAGCCCTTTGATAGGATTCATCCATAAGGGAAAAGCCAAAAGGTTCTGCAGTACCGAAAGAATTCCACAACGATTGGGTCTCCGCGATTAAAGCCTTCATGTTCAATGGTTTGGCTTTCACGATCAAGCCACCATACGGCCTGTAGTACATCAACAAAGGTTCTATGGGTTGATGCAAAGATTTAAAGTGAAAGTCTTTTACCACCCCTATTACTGTACTTGTATGGGTCCCATCTGAGATGGTTTTTCTTATTGGATCTTCTCCAAATCCAAAAACCTCAACTGCCGTTTGGTTAATGATTACATTGGATGAATCAGCGCCGAAATCTCTTGAAAAATTTCTTCCTGCAACCATTTCCATTTCCATTGTAGGAATATAGTTTTCGTCAATATTGAACACTGGCATCCGCCGATTAAATTGACCATTAATGTAAATCTGTGTCACATTATTGTCCGAAGGGCCTGCTGGCACAAAGGAAGACTGGGTGACAGCGCTTACTTTGGGATTTTTCATCAACTCATTTTTGAATGCCTCTTGGTTATTTTCCAACAGATAGGCATCCCTAATGACCAGAATTTGGTCTCTATCATAGCCCAGGTCTTTGTTTTGAATATAGTTCATTTGCTGATTGACCACCAAGGTCGCCAATATCAGCCCTGCCGAAATCACAAATTGAAACACCACCAATGCACTTCGAAAGCTTTTATTTGATCCTCTGGACACACCATTGGTTAAACCCTGAATGGCCCGAAAGGAAGACAAATAAATGGCCGGATAGCTTCCTGCTAACAGACTTATCAGTAAAGTAAATACTGGCAAAGCCAATAGCAGCTGAGGCTGCAAAAAGTAGGACAATTCAAGTGCTTTCCCAGAAAACTCCACATAAAATGAACGTGTTAGAATTATGAAAACCACTGCAAGGAGCATGGCTACTGTACTTGCGATAAAAGCTTCGGAAATAAATTGGTAAAAAAGTAATTGTTTATCAGCGCCCAATACCTTTCGAATTCCCACCTCTTTCGCTCTCTTGGTGGCTGTAGCGGTAGAGAGGTTGATAAAATTAACGCATGCTATCGATAGCATAAACAGGGCTATGGCACTGAAAATATAAACATACTTTATGTCCCCTCCCTCTTCCAATTCACTGTACGAGGCATTGTCGGAATGTAAATGAATATCCCCGAGCGCTTGTAAGGCAAAACCAAGCTGATTTTCTCTAGTAAACTCCTCAAAGGAGACGCCCATTTCTTCTTGCATGGAAGGCCCCATATTTTTCGCAATCAAAGCCTGTAATTTTATTTCCAATGCTTTGGAGTCAATGTCTTCTTCTAATAGAAGGTAGGTAAAAAAGTTTCCTTTAAACCATGATGTGCTTTTTGCTTCAGGAAATCCAGTCATTGAAGCAAAAATTTCAAAGTGAAAATGAGAATTTTCCGGAACATCAGCTACCACTCCTGTGATGACAAAAGGTTGTCCCTGATCTTCCAAATAAAACGTTTTACCACTTACTGAGGAAGTCCCGAAAATCTTCAAAGCAAGGGATTCACTTATCAGGGCTGAATAAGGTTTTTCCAAAGGGTTGGTTACGTTTCCTTCGATTATAGGTAAACTGAAAATTTGGAAAAAATTAGGATCCACAAAGGCAAACCTCCCATCTCTAAAGGTCTGCTGACCGACAGTGATCTTTGGAGTTCCTAACCTTCGAATTCTAGTTGCATCCAATACTTCGGGAAAGTCACTCTTTGCCGCTTGAGCGACCGGGGCCATCACCACCCCTTCTTTTATTTCCTCACCATTTACCTCGGCTCTGAAAACAATCCTTGCAATCTGATCTACCTTATCATTGTACCGATCATAGCTCAATTCATCCAGCACAAAATGAGAGATAATGACACAGGACGCGATGCCCAAAGCCAACCCAACAGTATTGATGGAAAAAACGGCTTTGTTTTTCAGAAGGCTTCGCCAGGCTATTTTAAGGTAGTTTTTAAACATTTTTGAAGGATTATCAGGGATTAATATATCATGGTATTTGAATAATAATCACAATGCTGCACCAATGGCCCTATTTTGACTTTCGGTGACAATTTGTCCATCAAAAAGATTAACCACCCGATGAGCAAAGTGTGAGTCATGGGCCGAGTGGGTCACCATTACGATAGTAGTTCCTTCCTGATTAAGTTCTGTGAGCAAGTTCATAACTTGCAAACCATTTTTTGAATCCAGGTTACCTGTAGGTTCATCTGCCAGTATCAATTTCGGTTTGGTTACCACTGCCCGTGCGATGGCCACCCGTTGTTGCTGACCTCCAG
>NZ_CAXBOC010000645.1:0-2524 GCF_963976465.1 uncultured Cyclobacterium sp.
TTAAAGCTTCAAAATATTTGTATATCGAGGGATACCTTATCACCTCTCCGAATGCCAAAGAAGCCATGATGGCAGCCAAAAAGATTGCGGAAGAAAATGAGGTAAAAGTAGCCATTACCTTTTCTGATCCTGCCATGGTTAAATATTTTGGGGAAGGCTTTAAAGAGGTAATTGGTTCAGGGGTGGACATGTTATTTGCCAATGAGGAAGAGGCCATGCTCTATACTGGAAAAGACAATGTAGCAGATGCTGCAGAAGACTTAAAGAAAATCGCCAAGCATTTTGTGATTACCCAAGGAAAGAATGGGGCATTGATTTATGATGGGGATACTTTTATCGATATTGCGCCTTACCCTACGGTGGCTGTTGATAGCAATGGAGCCGGAGATATGTTTGCCGGGGCTTTTATGTATGGGATCACCAATGGGCATTCCTATGCTTCTAGCGGCAAGCTGGCCAGCATGGCTTCATCAAAAGTAGTCAGTCAATTTGGGCCTAGGCTTACTTGGGAGGAAGCAAAAGCTGTATTGGAAAGACTGCAGCCTTAAGGCTATAATAGCATTTAAAACGTTCTGATTCAGTTCGTTTTAAATGCTTTCTTTTATATTTTCAATCATCCAATCGGTAATTTTTTCATAGTCATAATTTGGATTAGCCTTGCCCCATTGTTCACAAGAATAAATGCCTTGATAACCTTGGTCTTCAAAAATACGGATGCACCTTTGGAAATCGTATGCACTGTGCGCCATTTGGTCTGTAAAATCTTTTGTTTTTGCTGAAACCAACTTGGTATATGGGGCGATGTGTTTCAATGATTCAAATCTAACAGTGTTGGAGGAGTAATTGCCGAAATCAGCAAGTAGTCCAATATTGTCCGAAGGGATGTCTTTTATTGTGCTGATATGGGTTGTATAATCTGAAAATAAGTCATTGTGATTCTCTATCAGTACCCTAATTCCTTTAGACTTGGCATATGATGTGATCTCTTTGAGAGACAGTACCGCATGAGGATAGGACTTTTTCATGGATTTAACACGTAGCGACTGAGCCTGAAGGTTTTTGGCAATGTCAATCCAGTTTTTAACTTCCATTACTGCTTTCAATCTATTTTCTTCCAAAGGATCTGAAGGGTCGAATTTCCCCTCGGATTGCAAGTTGATTAAGTTGCAATGGTGTTTTTGTAAGCTTTTTTTAATTTCCTTTAAATAACTTTTACCCGTGGATTCAAAATGATTGGTCCACATTTCAACATTATGTACTCCAAATCGATCTGCGAAATATTCAGGCGTGGACAACAAAGTGAGTTCATTTTCTAACTCTTGGTTCTTTGGTTTGGTTAAAGCAAATCGATTACGAAATACCACAGTGGTTAAACCAATCCGTTTCATTTTACTTTTTTCGGGTTTGCCAAGGCCGTCCAATGGCAGGCCGGAAATGGCAGCTGCGGATAGTGTGGCCTGTAGCATGAAATCTCTCCTTTTCATAATGCTAAATTTACTAATTATTTAATAAACAGGTTTCTGAATAACCAGGGCCTGGCATCTGTCGAGTATTTGTCTTCCCCAACGATATCTAAATCGCCATCCCCGTCCATGTCTGCAATTGCACCTGAATAAATGCCTTTTCCTTCAGCTACTAAGATAGATTTTCGAAATTCACCACCTTCATTGATGTAAATTCTGATTTCTCGCTCATCCCAGGCCACAGCAGAGATAATGTCCAAATCTCCATCATTGTCCATATCTGCTAGTTTTGCACAATGGGCCTTGTTATAATCTGATTTTACGACATGTTTTGTCCATGCTGATACTTTTTCCGGGTTGGGTGGGCACTCATACCAAGCGAGATCATAATTGTCCCCTCCATATTTTTTAAAATGTTCGGCAGGTGATAATAAAACATCAGGTCGGCCATCATTGTTAATGTCGCCTACCTCTTCTTTGGTGGCTTTATTCACTTCTTTAAAACTTGCTTCAATATCAAATCTTATAAATTGACCATTTTTAGGATCTTTGGGCGATTTAAACCAATGTCCTGTCATGGTAATGTCAGGTATGCCATCCCTATTAATGTCTCCGACTGCGAGCCCTTCACCAGCTTGTCCTTCATAGACGGTCTTGGTTTGCCAGTTTTCATTTTCAATCTGAAAGATGATCTTTAAAGATTCAGGATTTTTATGACGGATTACCACATCTTTTTTACCGTTCAGGTCCATGTCTGCCAATCGCATATCATTGGCATGGAAGCCTTCAATGGTTGAAATAAGTAAATGCTCCCAATGGTCGTAAACCTTCTTTTTACCCGGGTTGATTAATAAATAGACATTGATAGGGCCGGTGCTGTGACCATCATTGCTAAAAATCAAGTCCATGTCTCCATCATTGTCCATGTCCTCGCAACGTGCAGACCCGATAAAATCATCAAATATTACAGGTAAGTTAAAATCATGTTTTATCCATTTTCCTTTATTGGTTTGCTCAAACCATGCCAAGGTAAATCGGTCTTCAGCATGGGCGCCCCCTTC
>NZ_CAXBOC010000646.1:0-2521 GCF_963976465.1 uncultured Cyclobacterium sp.
TTATGGCATTCGTCGACTTGAAGGTGGGGGTGTATGGCAATACAATACCAAAACGCAGCAATTGGAAGTATTTGCCAAAGGATTGATCAACCCCTGGGGTTTGCAATTTGACAAATGGGGTAAGAGCTTTTTAACAGATGGTGCAGGTAGAGAGGGAATTAACTATGCCTTTCCGGGTGCTACTTTTGCTACTGCACCAGGGGCTGAACGTATTTTAAGTGGCCTGAATCCCGGTCAACCCAAGCACAGTGGCTTGGATATCGTTTCAGGGGCACATATGCCGGAAGATTGGGCTGGAAGTTTAATTACCAACGATTTCAGGGCCAACCGGGTAAACCGTTTTGTCTTGGAAGAGCAAGGAAGTGGTTTTGTCTCCAAGCAGGCCGACGATTTGCTATGGACAGATCATATTGGCTTTAGACCTGTAGATATCTTAATGGGCCCTGATGGGGCAGTATATATTGCCGATTGGTACAATCCTATCATTCAACATGGAGAGGTTGACTTTTTTGACTCGAGAAGAGACCAGCAGCATGGCAGGATCTGGAGAGTAACTAAAAAAGACAGTCCCCTAGTTAAGTATCCAGAATTAGAAGGAAAGTCTATTCCGGAGCTTTTGGAGGCATTAAAATCAGAGGAAAACTGGGAAAGATTACAAGCAAAATTAATCCTAAAAAACAAGGACGAGCAAGAAGTAAAGGAAGCATTAGGTAAATGGATCGAGACACTTGACCCTTCAAATCCCGAATACGAGCACCATTTATTAGAAGGACTTTGGCTACATCAGGCCATTGGTGCGGTGAATGTCCCATTGTTGGAGAAGCTTTTAAAAGCTAATAATCCGGAAGCCAAAGCAGCTACCATAAGGGTTCTGGTGCATTGGAAAGAACAGATCCCGGAAACTGAATCCCTACTGGCCAAAGCCATTCAAGACAGCCATGCGACGGTAAGGTTGGAAGCGGTAGTTGGTCTTCAAAATTTCAGCACTTTAGAAGCGACACTTGCCGCACTGGAAGCCTTGGATCAACCAATGGATGTTAATCTGGACTTTGCCTTATGGCATACGGTAAATACCTTAAGCCCGGTTTGGCTACCCAAACTATTGGAGGACCCGAACTATTTTGGGAATAAGGACAAAACCATCTTTGCCCTCAATACCGTAAGTGATCCAAAATCTACTTCTTTGCTGGCTGAATTGTATAGCGACAATAAAGTACCGGATAAATACCTGGAAATGGTTCGGGAGAAATTGGCCAAATATGGCACAAGAGCTGATTTAAGCAAAATATACCTGCTTGCCATCAATTCAACTGATACAGAAAGCCAATTGAAAAACCTAGAGCTACTGCACAGGGCAGCGAATGATAGAGGGCTGGCACCACAGCATACTTCAGGGCAGTTAAGAACTTTGCTTACAAGTAAAAATGAAGCAGTTGAAATAAAAGTATTGCAACTGGTAGGCTTGTGGAAAAAAGCTGATCTGTTGGATCTTATCCTACAAAAGAACCAAGACAGCAATGAAGAGGTTAGAAAAGCCGCCATGGAAGCCATGGGTAAGCTCGATGATGCTGATAGTCAAGAACTTTTGCTCAACATGGCCAAAACGCATAAAAATGAAAGCATCCGGGTCTTGGCCATCTCTCAGTTGGTGAAAACAGCCCCTGAGAGGGCTGCCGAGGCTGCCACTACCCTGCTTTCCAATAAGCCTTCGGACACCGGCACGCGAGATCTGTTTGCTGCTTTCCTTTCTTCCAACAATGCCACGGCAGTGTTGGCCAATTCCTTGTCCAATACCCGCATCCCATCAGAAACGGCCAAAAAAGGAAGAAAAACCATGCAAGAATTACTACCTATGCATAGAAGAACCAAGGCTGGAGCCCTACAACTTAAAGATGCTCTCGAAGCCTCTGGGGGGGTTTTACCTCCTGAGAAAATGCCACAGCAATTGAGCGAACGAGAAATTTATCTCCTTGGAATCGAAGTAAAAACCTCAGGAAATCCGGTAAAAGGCGAAGCCATTTATAGGAGATCTTCAATTATGTGTCAAAACTGCCATGGCATAGGCGGTGCCGGTGGTCAGCTGGGACCGGATTTAAGTTCTTTGGGCACCAGTTTACCTATAGACAATATTATCAAATCCATACTCGAACCTACAGAATCAATCAAAGAAGGTTTTGAATTACAAAAGGTTACCAAAAATGATGGAGGTATAGTGATGGGCTATTTAATCAATGATGGCGCAAGAGAAGTTGTCATTCGAGACATGGCGGGTAATGAAAACGGCATTCCTAAATCACAAATTAAAAACCTAGAAAAGGTTCCCGGTTCCTTGATGCCTGCAGGAATCACGGCAAATCTGGAAAAAGAAGAATTTATCAATTTGGTCAGTTACCTTTCCAAACTGGGAAGCAATGGAGATTTTAGAGTTACCAATGAAAAACTGGTAAGGCGCTGGAAAGCAGCCCCTGATTTTAAGGCATTGAGCAAAATAGACGGGGTGAATACTTGGGAAAACTTGCCC
>NZ_CAXBOC010000647.1:0-2521 GCF_963976465.1 uncultured Cyclobacterium sp.
GAAGTAGCTGTAAGGGCGGTATTCAAAGCAGTAAATGACCGAAAGCAGGTGGCGGTATTGGTACCCACCACCATCTTGGCCATGCAACATTACCAGACTTTCAAAGAAAGGTTGGAGAATTTTCCCGTCACCATTGATTATATCAACCGGTTCAGAACGGCCAAAGAGGTTAGGGAAATCATAGAAAAAGTAGGAAGTGGTGAAATAGATATTCTAATCGGTACGCATAAAATTGTTAACAAAGCAATGCGTTTCAAGGACCTTGGTTTGTTGGTCATTGATGAGGAACAAAAGTTTGGAGTCAAGGTTAAAGATCAGCTAAAGCAGCTTCGAGTCAATGTGGATGTGCTTACTCTGACAGCTACTCCAATACCCCGAACCCTTCATTTTTCATTAATGGGTGCCAGAGACCTTTCTGTCATTGCTACTCCTCCACCTAATCGACAGCCGGTCACAACCGAGATACATACTTTTAGGGAAGATGTTATCCGAGATGCGGTTGCCACTGAGTTAGGCCGGGGAGGCCAGGTGTTTTTTGTTCACAATAGGGTCATGGAAATAGACTCCATTGCCAACTTGATTTTGAGACTGGTACCTGATGCCAGGGTCATAGGGGCTCACGGGCAGATGGATGGGAAAAAACTTGAGAAAATTATGGTAGATTTTATAGAAGGTAATTATGATGTGTTGGTGTCTACCAATATTATTGAATCAGGGCTTGATATTCCCAATGCAAACACCATAATTATCAATCGGGCTAATATGTTTGGCATGAGTGATTTGCATCAAATGAGAGGTAGAGTAGGGAGAAGCAATAAAAAAGCCTATTGCATATTGTTAACCCCACCAACTTCCACATTGACCCCAGAGACCAGGAAAAGGTTACAAGCCATGGAAGAATTTTCCGATCTTGGAGACGGGTTTAAAGTAGCCATGAGGGATTTGGACATTCGAGGAGCCGGGAATTTATTAGGGGCCGAACAAAGTGGTTTTATCTCTGATTTGGGTTTTGAAATGTACCATAAAATACTTGACGATGCTGTACAGGAACTTAAGCAAACTGAATTTGCATCGATTTTTGAGCAAGACTTGAAAAAGGTGGTGGCACCATTGGTTCAGGATTGTGTAATAGAAACTGATATGGAACTCTTGATACCCGAAAGTTATGTAAGCAATATTTCAGAAAGGTTGAGCTTGTATTCCAAATTGGATAATATTAAAGAAGAGGAATCCCTTGATAAATTCAGAAAAGAGATCCGAGATAGATTTGGTGAAATTCCGGAAAGAGTTCAGGCATTGCTTGAAACAGTTGAGCTCAGGTGGATGGCCGTTAACCTTGGTTTTGAAAAACTTTCTTTGAAAAATGAACAAATGAAATGTTACTTCGTTTCATCAAAAGAAGATCCTTATTTTAGCTCTCCTGTTTTCATGAATATTATTAAATTTATTCAATCAAAAAGTAGGCTTTGCAAAATAAAGGAGACCAAAGATCGTTTGATCCTTATAGTGAAAGGAGTGGATACTATTCAGAAAGCCCAAAACTGGCTTGCTGAAATGACAGTAAATAAATAATTATTTAGCTTAAAATCTAGATTTGTTTAATAAACAAAGGGTTAGAGTGGATGATTAAAAAATAACTCCTTCTTTTTTTTATAATTTAAGATGAAATTTCGTGTGGAGGTTTGTTGAGATTATACAATTTTTTTTGTCGTTTTTAACAAAAAAAAGATCTAATCGGTTTTAATCTTTGGTTTGATAAAAAAAAGAATATTGTTAAAATATATTATTGGTCATATATTAGCGTTTTATTAAGACAAAACTTAAAACTTGTCGCATGAAATTTGAGAATAAAAATTTTCAATTTAGTTTTTTTGTTGCAGTCGCTTTACTGGGATTATTGGTGTCATCTTGTGGCCAACAAAGCTCAAGAAGGACAGCTAGCAATCCCGGGGGTGTAAGTGCATCAACCGGAGCTAAATACAGCTTTGATGAAGAGGATTCTGCTTTTCAGGTATTTAGGCTGCCAAGAGAGGTTATCGGACCACGATTGGTTTTCATTCAAGGAGGAAGAGCAGTCTTGGGATCGCAGGAACAAGACATAATGGGATTCCGCGATAATGTGGAAAGAACAGTGACAATTGCTTCGTTTTATATGGACGAAACGGAGGTTACCAACGTAGATTATAAAGAATTTCTTTTTAATATAGCTGACAGTGTCAGTGCAGATTCTCTTAAAAAGCTGGAACCAAATGAAAATGTATGGGCAAATGCAATGTCCTACAATGATGTTTACTCCACTTATTATTTCCGATATCCTGGATTTAACTTCTATCCTGTAGCAGGTGTAAGCTGGACACAGGCCAATGCGTACAGTGCCTGGAGAACTCAATACGTAAACGAGCTGGCTCGGGAAAGAAATTTTGGAGGCAAAAAGAAAAAGGATGACGAAGAAGAAACTGCTGAACTCTCTTTTGATCAGTTAATAGAACGAGGTGTGGTATTTCCAAATTATCGACTTCCG